>NZ_JBHHJU010000078.1:0-1052 GCF_042136325.1 Neobacillus sp. KR4-4 | reverse complement strand
AATTTTATAGTCTGGCAGCAATGGCGAGAAGGTCACACCCGTTCCCATACCGAACACGGAAGTTAAGCTTCTCAGCGCCGATGGTAGTTGGGACACGCGTCCCTGTGAGAGTAGGACGTTGCCAGGCTAACCCTTTGGGGTTATTTTTTTTGTCAACAATTTATCTGGCCCCTTGGTCAAGTGGTTAAGACACCTCCCTTTCACGGAGGTAACACGGGTTCGAATCCCGTAGGGGTCACCAAAGT
Organism: Neobacillus sp. KR4-4; assembly: GCF_042136325.1. Lineage (NCBI taxonomy): Bacteria > Bacillati > Bacillota > Bacilli > Caryophanales > Bacillaceae > Neobacillus > Neobacillus sp. KR4-4. The sequence goes on along the minus strand of NZ_JBHHJU010000078.1, from coordinate 807 downwards.
TTTTTCACGATAGTGAAAATAAGTATCATTGATTTGGAGGATTAGCTCAGCTGGGAGAGCATCTGCCTTACAAGCAGAGGGTCGGCGGTTCGATCCCGTCATCCTCCACCATATTTATCTTTCAAAGATTTTGCCGGGGTAGCTCAATTGGTAGAGCAACTGACTTGTAATCAGTAGGTTGGGGGTTCAAGTCCTCTCGCCGGCACCATTTTTTGAGCCATTAGCTCAGTTGGTAGAGCATCTGACTTTTAATCAGAGGGTCGAAGGTTCGAGTCCTTCATGGCTCACCAGAGTTTTTTGCGAAAAGCAAAATAACTTTCAATAATGCGGGTGTGGCGGAATTGGCAGACGCACCAGACTTAGGATCTGGCGCCGCAAGGCGTGGGGGTTCGACTCCCTTCACCCGTATCAAAGTTTATTGCAACAGCAATATAACTTACAATTTTTGCGGAAGTAGTTCAGTGGTAGAACACCACCTTGCCAAGGTGGGGGTCGCGGGTTCGAATCCCGTCTTCCGCTCTCTATTTTTGCCGGGGTGGCGGAACTGGCAGACGCACAGGACTTAAAATCCTGCGGTAGGTGACTACCGTACCGGTTCGATTCCGGTCCTCGGCACCACTTTAAGGTTAATTAAATTCATATGCGCCCTTAGCTCAGCTGGATAGAGTGTTTGACTACGAATCAAAAGGTCGGGAGTTCGAATCTCTCAGGGCGCACTTAACGGGAAGTAGCTCAGCTTGGTAGAGCACTTGGTTTGGGACCAAGGGGTCGCAGGTTCGAATCCTGTCTTCCCGACCATTCCTAATA
>NZ_JBHHJU010000077.1:0-1108 GCF_042136325.1 Neobacillus sp. KR4-4 | reverse complement strand
ATTCCGTGATGCCTTCGCTGTCTCGTAATAGATCCATCAACATTTGAATACCGGCATTACTTACACGTGCCGCCCGCTTCATGGATGCAATTTCTGCTTCATTTTTCACTGACTTTAATTGCTCAATTATCGTTGACCGTTGAATATCTGCATAATCACCGAATGCATTATTGATTGGGAACCAGAACTCCAAATCCATAAATGTATAGCCGCTGATGCCTATTTTCTTTGGTCTGTCTTTTGCCGCACGTTCTTTTAGGAATGGAGCCCATTCTGAACGAATTTCCCGGATATCGCCTCCTAAAACACTCATGGCCGAACTGCCGTGCGCAGAAGGAATTTCACTGCTTGGAAGGAAGAAAACAGGGTCACGGTCAGGTACCAAGTACATCAGCATCGGCTGCGGATAAACCCCATCGATTGTTCGATAATTAACCAGCCAGCGGATATTGGACATGCGGTAACAATCTCCGAATACGATTAAAGCATCCAGACCTTCATCGACTATCTTTTGTTTCGCAATTTCAACGCGGGCTTTGTACTCTTCATTCGTGATCGTTTCACCAGGTCCCTGGAATTCTCCATAACGGATTAATTCTTCAAATCTATTAGGCAGCCATTTTAATGCTTTTTCTGAAATCATATTCTTTATTCCCCTCTCAAAAAGTAATTTTTAATTTTATTGCTTCAACTATTTCATTATTAATCTATTAAATAGAGGCCCATGCAGGCTTCTCTTCTTAGCTAGCCTATCAATCAAGACTGTAAATCAACTTTCAGCCTGCATGGAATTTATTCAATTACTCAACATATAAGAAACGATTGAAAGTATGAAGCGGCTCCAACCCGTTCTTACGAACGACCACTTGATCCTCTGTCCGAACCCCGCCGATTCCTGGTACAATTAGGGACAATTCATAGGCAAAAGTTTGTCCTTCTTCCAGCACATTCGCGCAGCCAGGTCCGATTTCAGGAATATCTTCTTCAGGGTCCATACCTGTTGCATGGGCACCAGTTCTACCTTCACTCACTTCTACTAAATATTCATCTACTCCATGCTTTCTGAACGCTTCCCGAATCACCCGGTCAGCCTCAATTCCTGTCATAC
>NZ_JBHHJU010000076.1:0-1403 GCF_042136325.1 Neobacillus sp. KR4-4 | reverse complement strand
GATTAAGCCCATATAATTGTGTAAAAAGAAAATGAGTCAAATTAATTCCTCATGGTTACAATGTTAACGGCTAATTAAACAATGTGGAGGAAGTAATTATGACTCAAGTACAGTTTAACCTAAATATCGATGATTTAAAAGATTCTGTTATGAACTCTAATATAGACGCTGTCATCAAAGCGTCCATCGTTTTGGTATTAAATTCTTTTATGGAAAAAGAACGTGATGAGTTCTTGCAAGCAGAATCCTATGAACGTTCTAACTTACGACGTGACTACCGCAACGGATATTATGAACGTGATCTAATTATTGGCATTGGAAAAATTACTCTTCGAGTACCACGTACTCGCAGTGGAGAATTTTCGACTACCGTGTTTGAACAATATGCTCGTTGTGACCAAGCTCTCGTATTAGCCATGCTTGAAATGGTTGTGAATGGAGTCTCTACAAGAAAAGTTTCAAAGATCGTGGAACAACTCTGTGGGCAAAAGGTGTCTAAATCATTTGTATCTACACTCACAGAAAAACTAGATCCTTTAGTGAATCAATGGGCAAGTCGACCTCTGAATACGATGTACTATCCCTATATCTTTGCCGATGCCATGTATATCAAAGTAAGAGAACATAATCGTGTTGTATCTAAAGCTGTATATATCGCAACGGCCGTTGACCAGAACAATAGACGTGAAATTCTAGGTTTAAGAGTAGATCATGGGGAGAGCACTGAAGCCTGGCAACGATTTTTCCAATACCTAAAGTCAAGAGGACTACAATCACCTAAGCTAGTTATATCTGACGCACATCAGGGGTTAAAGTCTGCCATTGGTACAGAGTTTGTTGGATCCTCTTGGCAAAGATGCACAGTGCATTTCAAAAAGAATATCATTACGCATATGCCCAAAAAAGGCATGGACGAAGTGAAAATGGGTTTAAAAAGAATATTTGAGGTAACGACCGTTGAAGAGGCAAGAAAATATAAAAATGAGTTCATTGAGCAAATGGGAGAAAATCCAAAACTAGAAAAGGCGATAGAGATATTAGAAGAAGGCTTCGAAGATGCCATTCAATATTTAAATGAAAAACCAAAATACCATACGCATATTCGAAGTACGAACTCGTTAGAAAGAATCAATGAGGAAGTCCGGAGAAGAGAGAAGGTAATTAGAATATTTCCTAATACACAATCCGCATTCCGATTAATTGGTGCGGTTTTAATGGACTATGCTGAGGAAGTAAGAAGAAGAATAATTCGGGACCAAGAAGAGAAGAAATAGCAACCGCGAAGCGCGAATTTTTGGTGTACTGGAAGGGGGGTACCCCCCTTCCAGTACACCAAAAATAAATCAGCTGCTTAACATTGTTTTTCATCAGGAATGAATTTACACATAATAATGGGCTTGACT
>NZ_JBHHJU010000075.1:0-1486 GCF_042136325.1 Neobacillus sp. KR4-4 | reverse complement strand
CAACATTCGATAACTGTAAAACTAACAATCACTTTTTCTTATTATTTATTGGAGTCTTTCCTTTTGGGAAACTCGAAAGTGTTTCTAAGAATCTATAAGTTCTTATGCTGCTAAAGTAGTTAAAGGTTGTACTTTTTCTGGACAATAGGATTCATTTCGTTTAGCAATACCTACAAATATACGAGCTAATTTACCAACCAATTTCATAATAGATTTCATTTTCTTCATTTTTTTAACTTTAACATTATGAGCGTGTATTGCTTTAAATTCTGGGTTGTTCATCACAAGGCTCATTGTGGCTAAGTAAAGGAATCGCCGTAGTCTTGACCTCCCACGTTTAGAAATGACAATTTGACCTTTCCACTTTCCTGAACTTGCTTCAGCTAGGTGCAATCCTGCATGTCTTAGTAAAGAATTGCCGTGGGCAAAGCCACTTAAATCTCCTGCTTCCCCTAATATACCAGCCAAAGAAATTTCACTAATTCCTTTAATAGTAAGCAATTGCTGGGCATAAGGAATTTGTTTAAGTGCTTCTGTGACCTGTTGTTCAACTCTTTCGAGTTGTGTGGTTGCGAGATCGTATTCCTCTAATAATTGTTGTAGATGAAATTTATAAGCATCAAGTGCTTGCTTAGTGCCAATCGAACGATTAGCTAAATGAATTAGTAATTGGGCCTTTTTTAATCCAGGCTGTCTCTTCATCAGTGATTTCCACCCGATAACAACGTTTTGAGGTTGCATTGAACGCAATTCCATTGGTGTAGGAAATAAGCGAAGGGTTGCGATTGCCCCTTTACCTTTCACGTCTTTAAAAACTTGTCGAAGCTCTGGAAAGACAACATCTACCCAACGATTTAATTGGTTGATTGAACTAACAAGACGCTTCACAATCACATCACGGTTAGACATAAGAACACGAAGTTCTTCAAATGATTCAGAAGTGGGATGAACGATGGAATAGTAACCATTTTTCACCATATCAGCGATAACTAGTGCATCTTTTTTATCGCTTTTCGACTGGGTATTATCTCGATTCTCTTTATTCCTTTTTACATGGTACGGATTTACTGTTACAACATCAATATTCTGTTCGAAAAGCCATTTTGATAGATTAATCCAGTAATGTCCCGTAGGTTCCATGCCGACTATAGTGGTAACTAAGTTATTTGTCCTTTTTAATTTGTTAATCCAGTGCAATAAAATAGTAAATCCATCTTCGTTATTTTCAAATGTGAGAGGATCGCCGACTACAATTCCACGGAAATTCACTGCTCGAGCGACGTGAAATTGTTGAGCAATGTCCACACCAACAACGAGATGTTTATCGGAAATTCTTTCTATTAGTTGATTTTGCTTGTCTTGCATTTTAAACTTCATAGTAGGGGTTCCTCCTAAGGTTTGAGTTAGAGTGGTGTCTATACTCATATCTTACTGAGGAGCTCTTTTTTTATCAAAGTCAATAATTAACTCTCTACAGGAATGCTAA
>NZ_JBHHJU010000074.1:0-1628 GCF_042136325.1 Neobacillus sp. KR4-4 | reverse complement strand
TTCGTATTATAAGGTTAACCAGATAAGAAAATATTTCTGGTTGACCTTTATTTATATGGTCTTATTATAACAGTAGCCAGGGTAGAACGTCCGCACCCGTGGGACTTTGATCCCGTCAAGTAAACCGTTCGCCCCCTACTGGTAGAAACATGTTTGAGGCTGGTTGGGACTGTGATCTCGTATAACAAGCGAAGCTATGATACTACTAGGAGGAATTAGGGGTTACTGGCAAGTTCAATTTTAGGAGGAGATTTAGAATGAATCCAGTCGTTAGTCTGGATGTTTCAAAAGGAAAAAGTGAAGTTCAGGCTTTTTTAGATAAGGGAAAACCTTACGGTAAAAGCTTTAGTATCAACCATGATCTTGATGGGCTAGGATCATTACTTGAGTTTCTGGAAGGTATAAAAAATAAAGCTGGTATTCAACCTCCAGTGGTTTTAGAAGCTACAGGACATTACCATACACCAGTTGTTCAGTTTCTAGAGCAACATCAATATTTATTAATCATCGTAAATCCATTAATCTCTCACAGAGCTAAAAATGCTAGTTTACGAAAAGTTAAAACGGATGCCATCGATGCCTATCGTCTTTGTGAGCTTTACTATAAAGAGGATTTAGAGCCCTACAAAAAACGTGGAATTCGACTCTTAAACCTTCGTAATCTCACAAGGCAGCATGAGAATATAACGGGGATGTATGTTCAAACTAAACTGCAATTTCAAGCTGTTCTAGATCAAATATTCCCTGAATATAACGGTGTTTTTGGGGACTTATATTCTGTTGTGTCGTTGCTTACTCTGCAAGCATACCCAGCATCTGAAGATATTTTAGCTATTAACGAAGTAACATTGACTAATAAAATCAAGGAATTATGTAAAAGTCGTTCAATAAGATGGGCAAAAGAAAAAGCTCAACAACTTAAGAAAGCAGCAGCAAAGAATCCGTTTCAAAAGACACTATATCATAGTCATTTACTGAGTCTTAGTATGTATATTAATATGCTTCTTCAATACAAAGAGCATCTATCAGAGTTGGAGGCTGAGATAGATACTCTCGCAAAGGAAATTGAAGAATATAAGATTATCCAATCTATCCCTGGAATCGGAGAAAAAATCGCTGCAACGATCATTTCTGAAATTGGGGAGATAGACCGGTTTAATCACCCAAAAAAACTTGTCGCATTCGCTGGAGTAGATCCAGAGGTATTTGAATCAGGTAAGTTTAAAGCTACTCTCGTTCGTATTACTAAACGTGGATCAAGTAGGTTGCGGCACGCCTTATATATGGCTGTTCGCTCTGGGATTCGTGATTGTCGTAAACAGAAAACAACTGATGAAATTATCCCTAGAAATAAGAGATTAAGAGCGTTTTACGATAAGAAGCGTGAGGAAGGCAAACTTTATAAAGTCGCCGTTATTGCCTGTGTAAATAAGCTTTTACATTGGATTTATGCCATATTAAAAAACAGAACTGCTTTCCAAGATATAGCCTAATTAAGATTTTTAGTTAAATAAGACAAAACCTTCCAATCATCAGTTAGTGGAAGGTTATTTGGCATGCATAATTTTAGTATATCATGACTAAATTTTATTTTTTATTGAAAAATATTGACAAACTATTAGCTGGTT
>NZ_JBHHJU010000073.1:0-1646 GCF_042136325.1 Neobacillus sp. KR4-4 | reverse complement strand
CTTCAAAAAGTATGGATATTACGGTATTTGAAAGGAAAAAGTTATTATCGTATTCAATCTGCCATTTTCTCAAATGAGACGGGTGGGATTTCCTATAAGACAATTAAACGCTGGGATTCTTTATGGAGGATTAAAAAGGAATCCTTGATCCATTTACTTATGTATCATTTGGTTGATATTCATCCGACAGAGATTGATTTTAGACAAATAAAACCATTAACTGATGAACAGACCCTAATATATCTCCTTCCGAAAACATGGAAATTTTTTCACTCTACAACCCCTTACCCATTCTATGGCTTCTTCAACTGGATAAATCAGTTAATGAATAAAATTTAACCCTGTATGCCCAATTTTACCCATTCATTTAAACCGCCTTTTTATCTTCCGAACTTAATTTGTCGCCCCTTCGGGGCAATTTCCCCAATATTATCCGTTTTAAAACAGACGTTCCCACATAATATGGGTTCTCCCATTCTATCGATAATCATTATTTAATGAACATATAAGAAATTCAATATAGATAGGAGAGCTGTAAATGGATGAAAAATTAAGAAATGATATTGCCTTATTTCGTTTTGGCCTTATTGCAGAAATAGTCACAAGAGAGATTCCAAAAGGAGAACAAGCACAAAGACTTCGGAACATTGCGGCAAATGAACATCTAAATCCATATGGTGAGAAGCAAAAAGTCGGACTTCGAACATTAGAACGATATATTCAACTTTATCGTAATAGTGGATTTGAAGCATTAAAACCGTTAAAAAGGGGTGGATATGCCCCTAGAGCTATAACCAACGATCTATTGGAAAAAGCGATTCAATTGAAAACAGAACGTCCAGAGCGATCAGTTCAACAGATAATTCGAATAATGGAACTAGCTGAAATAGTAGATCCGGGGGCTATTTCGGAAAGTACATTATCCAAACAATTGCGTAAAGTAGGAATTACACGTAAAAAGTTACAACAAAAACCAGTTGGGAAACAATTCCGTCGATTTGAATTTCCCTATCGGAATGCTTGTTGGCAAGGGGATGTGCAACATACTCTCTATTTACCAGACCCAAAAGATTCAAATAAGAAGCGTGTAGCAAAGTTATTTGCCTTTATTGACGATTATTCTAGGTTCATAGTTCATGGCCAATTTTATTTTGATGAAAAAGGTGCGCAGCTGGAGGATTGTTTGTTTAAAGCTATATTAAGCAACGGAAAGCCTGAACAGATCTATGTCGATAATGGAGCCATTTATAGAGCCAAAGCATTAGAAACAACCTGTGCGAAACTCGGGATTAAACTAACTCATTCTACCCCTAGAAGACCACAAGGGCGTGGAAAAATAGAACGTTTCTTCCAATTCGTAGATTCTTCCTTCAAACCCGAGGCCTATGACTTAATTGAATCCGGAAGGATTCAGTCTATTGAACAGTTGAATCGATATTTTCATATTTGGAAAGAATCCATCTATCATGAGCGAAAGCACGGTGAAACAAAACAACCCCCAAGACAAAGATGGGAAGAATGTGAGCAACCTTCGGTTTCTATCTCAATATACGATTTAAAAAATGCCTTTTATTGGGAAGATGAAAGAAAAGTAGATAAAACTGGCTGTATTTCGTTTCAAGGGAACAAATATGAGGTGGATTCGC
>NZ_JBHHJU010000072.1:0-1749 GCF_042136325.1 Neobacillus sp. KR4-4 | reverse complement strand
TTAAAAGTGAGGTTACCACACCGAACACCTAATCCCTAAAAACAAGGAAGTGACAAGTTTGTACCCTCAATTATTAACTTATTTAATGGAATTTATCAAGTATCAAGATCAGGTAATTCGAACATTATTGACTCTCCTCATTAGAAAGAGCATGTTTGAAAAACCCGAAGAAACTCCTGTAAATAAACCTTATCGTAAACTTCAGGTGGATGATCTTCCGATCATCGAGACCCTTCAAAAGTTTGATTATCGTTGTCTCCTTACAGAATTCCTTGAGAAAAACGGTAAACATTTAAAACCTGTTCTAAGGCGTAAGAACACAATAGTAAGTGTGCCAAAAACTATGACCTGTCCGCAGTGTGGTGCTCCATCGGAATATCTTTATGCCAATAACGGAGACAAAGGGCAGTATCAATGTAAGGTGTGTACGTGTCTTTTTAGTGATAAGAATCGTTATTTGAAGGAGGCTGTTTTAAAATGTCCTCACTGTTCAAAGACCCTCGAAAAAATCAAGGAGCGGAAGGACTTTGACGTTTACAAGTGCAAGAATAACGACTGTTCTTACTACCAACAGAAACTCAACAAAATGTCTTCTAAGGAGAAGAAACAGTTTAAAAAGGACCCTCAATCCTTTAAGTTAAGATACATATTTCGGCAGTTTAACATTGATTTTCAGCCAATGTCTAAAGAATCTCCCCAAAAGCCAAAAGTTGATTTATCAAGACTTTATGTGTCGCCACATACATTAGGGCTCATCTTAACCTATCATGTCAATTACGGCCTCTCGGCCCGTAAGACAGCTGCACTCATGAAAGATGTTCATGGGGTATCCATATCTCATCAGAGTATTTTAAATTACGAGAATGCAGTAGCCCTTTACCTTAAGCCATACGTTGATCACTATCCCTATGAACTATCGGATCAGTTCTGTGGGGACGAAACCTATATCAGGGTGAACGGGCGTTGGCATTACTTGTTCTTCTTTTTTGATACCGTGAAAAAGATTATCTTGTCTTCCCCAGTGTCAGCCAATCGGGATACGGTGTCCGCTATCCGTGCGATTGATGATGTTTTAATGAAGCTGAAAGAGATTCCTAATGACCTTACATTTGTGGTGGATGGCAACCCAATTTACCTTTTAGCACAGCACTTTTTCGCCCAACACAATATTCACTTTGAGATCAAGCAGGTTATCGGACTTACGAATGAAGATCCTGTATCGACGGAGTATCGGCCACTCAAGCAAGTGATTGAAAGACTAAATCGCACGTTTAAGGGCAATTATCGCTCCACACATGGGTTTGGGTCTGAACATGGATCGGTTTCTTTCGTCACCCTGTTTGTAGCCTACTTTAACTTCTTACGGCCACACTCAGCCATAGAAGGAAAAGTTCCAGTAGTAGTTCCAGAGTTAAATCAGTTGCCTAACATGCCGGCTCGTTGGACGAAACTCATCAGTTTAGCACAACAATGGATTGTGGAACAAACAGCCTAACTTTTTGTTTAGCAGAGCCCTTGAACAGACTAGCAATTGGCGAAGCGAACTCTTGACAAACCGAACTTGCCAATGGTTTAAAATGGAAATAACCAAGGGCTATTTGGTATGCCTTCTTTTGTCCCCGTCGCCCTTGTTAAAGGGATGTCAAACCATTGGCGTGTTTGTCAAGAGCGATTGCGGGCACCTCCGCTACAAAAAAGAGAGAGGAAATAAACTTCAGGTCACTTTTTCATAGAAGTTTTGACACTACC
>NZ_JBHHJU010000071.1:0-1750 GCF_042136325.1 Neobacillus sp. KR4-4 | reverse complement strand
TTAAAAGTGAGGTTACCACACCGAACACCTAATCCCTAAAAACAAGGAAGTGACAAGTTTGTACCCTCAATTATTAACTTATTTAATGGAATTTATCAAGTATCAAGATCAGGTAATTCGAACATTACTTACCCTACTTATTGGGAAAGGCATGTTTGAAAAGCCTGAAGAAACTCCTGTAAATAAACCTTACCGTAAACTTCAGGTGGATGATCTTCCGATCATCGAAACCCTTCAAAAGCTAGATTACCAAAGTCTTCTATCTGAATATCTGGAGAAGAAAGGTAAACAGCTAAAGCCTGTTCAAAGGCGTTTAAATGCAAAGACAATTGTGCCTAAATCTATGAACTGTCCGAAGTGTGGTGCTCCATCGGATTATCTCTATGCCAATAATGGAGGCAAAGGACAGTATCAATGTAAGGTGTGTACTTGTGTTTTTAACGAAAAGAGCCGCTATTTGAAAGAGGCCGTTTTGAAGTGTCCTCATTGTTCTAAAACACTTGAGAAAGTCAAAGAACGAAAAGACTTTGACGTGTATAAGTGCAAGAATAATGACTGTCCCTATTACCAAAAGAAGTTGAATGGTATGTCATCGAAGGAAAAGAAACAGTTTAAAAAGGATCCTCAAGCCTTTAAGATTAGATACATTTACCGACAGTTTCGAATTGATTTTCAGCCATTGTCTAAGTCTTCTCCCCAAAAACCTAAGGTAGATTTATCAAGGCTTTATGTGTCACCACATACTTTGGGGCTCATTTTAACCTATCATGTCAACTATGGCCTTTCGGCCAGGAAGACAGCTGCACTCATGAAAGATGTTCATGGAGTATCCATATCGCATCAGAGTATTTTAAATTACGAGAATGCCGTTGCCCTTACACTTAAGCCTTATGTGGATTCTTATCCCTACGAACTTTCTGATCAGTTCTGTGGAGACGAAACCTATATCAGGGTGAACGGGCGTTGGCATTATCTGTTTTTCTTCTTTGATACAGTGAAAAAGATTATCCTGTCCTACCCAGTGTCAGCCAATCGAGATACAGTGTCCGCTATCGGTGCAATTGATGATGTTTTAATGAAGCTGAAAGAGATTCCTAAAGACCTAACCTTCGTGGTGGACGGCAATCCCATTTATCTTTTAGCACAGCACTTTTTTGCCCAACACGATATTCATTTTGACATCAAGCAGGTAATCGGGCTTACCAATGAAGACCCCGTATCAACGGAATATAGACCTCTCAAACAAGTGATTGAAAGACTAAACCGCACGTTTAAGGGCAATTATCGCTCCACACATGGGTTTGGGTCTGAACATGGATCGGTTTCATTCGTCACCCTGTTTGTAGCCTACTTTAACTTCTTACGTCCTCACTCAGCCATAGAGGGAAAGGTCCCAGTGGTCGTTACAGAGCTACATCAGCAGCCTAACATGCCAGCTCGTTGGACGAAACTCATTGGTTTAGCACAACAATGGATTGTGGAACAAACAGCCTAACTTTTTGTTTAGCAGAGCCCTTGGACAAACACTAGCAATCGGCGAAGCGAACTCTTGACAAACCGAACTTGCCAATGGTTTAAAATGGAAAAACCAAGGGCTATTTAGTGTGCCTTCTTTTGTCCCCGTCGCCCTTGTTAAAGGAACCTCAAACCATTGGTGTGTTTGTCAAGAGCGATTGCGGGTACCTCCACTACAAAAAAGAGAGAAGAAAAAAACTTCAGGTCACTTTTTCATAGAAGTTTTGACACTACC
>NZ_JBHHJU010000070.1:0-1776 GCF_042136325.1 Neobacillus sp. KR4-4 | reverse complement strand
AGCGACGAGTTATCATGAACGAAACTAGCTCCTTACTCGTAACATCGTAGATTAATTTGGTTAGAATGTTTACTGGAAAAAACATAACCAAATCAGAGCTACATTACGGAAGGAGCTAGTTATTATGAAGGATACCATAAAATATGTTGGTTTAGACGTATCAAAAGAAAAAATAGCTGTTGCGATTGCAGATGAAGGTCGAGATGAGCCTAGATATTGGGGCATGATTTCGAATACTCCAGAAGCAGTTAAGAAATTAATGAAAAAGTTAGGAAACGGCGAGAACTTACGAGTGTGTTACGAAGCAGGTCCTACCGGATATGCATTGTATAGATTATTCCTTACTCTAAATATTCACTGTATGGTTATAGCGCCATCTTTAATTCCTAAAAAACCTGGTGAGCGTATTAAAACGGATCGTAGAGATTCCGTTCGACTCGCTCAATTATATCGAGCGGGAGAATTAACTTCTGTTTACGTTCCTACTCCAGAAGATGAAGCTTTACGAGATCTTGTTAGATGTCGAGAAGATGCAAAAGAAGACGAATTAAGAGCTAAACACCGATTAAGTAAGTTTTTACTTCGTTATGATATCCAACCACCATTAAAGGGAAAAAAATGGACCGTTAGGTACTATAGATGGTTGGACACGTTAAAGTTTGAAAACTCTAAACTACAAGTGGTTTATCAAGAATACTATCATCAAATTAAAGAGATACAACAACGAGTCCTAAGATTAGAAGAAGAAATCAGAATACAAGCAACGGACAGTGTTCATGCCCCAACCATCCAAGCTTTACAAGCATTAAGAGGCGTAGCACTTATTACAGCAACAAGTATTGCAGCAGAAATTGGTTCTTTTAAACGTTTTTCAACCGCTAGCCAGTTTATGGCGTATCTGGGTTTAGTACCTAGTGAATCTTCGAGTGGTGAAAGCAGAAGACAAGGAAGGATCACCAAAACAGGGAATCGTCATGTGCGGCGTCTATTGGTGGAGTCAGCTTGGAGTTATCGATATAAGCCGTCAATAAAGGGTGAATTACAAAAGAGACAAAATGGACAATCGCCAACCGTTCTGGCAATATCCTGGAAAGCACAAAACCGGCTACATAAGAAATATTTTCGATTGTTATCAAGAGGAAAAGAAAGCGGTAAAGCAATCACGGCAGTAGCGAGAGAGTTAGCGGGTTTTATTTGGGCAATCACACAGGAAATTGATGAGGTAGTACCAACAGCTTAATGAAGACGATTCTCTATGATATGAGTGCATTAGTAAGAAAATAGATGGATGAGAATAGGGCTCGAAGGCAAAGAGAAAAACCGGAAAGGAAAACCCACGTGCCTCCTCTGTGCTATATCTAATTAGATTAACGCACGTCACGAGTTAGTGGATAAGGCCTTTATACGGAAAGATAAAATGTGAAAACCCACGAATATCAGAGCGCTAACCGCAGTAGAAGTTTTTGCCTTCGTGCCGTGTCCTTAACATCTATTCTAAGAAAAATGAAGGAGGGAGGATTATTCCAACTTTAGCTTAAAAAAGTGTCTCATCTCTTTGAATGGCTGTCAAGGAGAGCACTTGACAGCCATTCAAAGAGATGAGAAATGGTCAGTAAGCTAAAGAAGGAGCTACCCTAGCCTTAAACGGCTACCTATCTAACCAAGTAAGCGAAGAAGCGAAAATAGCTTCTCTTCTTAGAGTTGGTCAAAAATAAACCAAAACCGAGTTTAAGTAGGGAGCCTTGACAGTTTCGTTCATATCAGGAGGCTCCCCGG
>NZ_JBHHJU010000007.1:0-201036 GCF_042136325.1 Neobacillus sp. KR4-4 | reverse complement strand
CCGCTAGACTCCGAAGAGTCTCGCTCGACTTGCATGTATTAGGCACGCCGCCAGCGTTCGTCCTGAGCCAGGATCAAACTCTCCAAGAAAGTTGATTAGCTCATTTGTTACGTTGGCTCGTGTTCTTACTATATTAATAGAAAAAACACGATTAATATTATTTGTTTGCACGATTTTGTTTGTTTAGTTTTCAAAGAACAAGGCTGCAAAATCGAATACCTTCATTTTGCATTAATTATTTTTTTCACAATCACCCAAAAGCGACTCTATCAATATAACAATTCAAGCTGTTAATGTCAACAACTTTTTCAACAAATGTTCATCGTCTTGCCGACGACTTTTTATATATTACAGGATATTAATTAATTGGTCAATGCTTTTCTAAAAAAATTTATCAAATAATAAAAGGTCAAAAATGAATTAGTAATACTAAATTTTTATTTCATGTGGTACATGCCCAATCACATTTAACATTATGCGAATAAAGTATTTTGAAATCACATTTAAAATTTTTAAGAAAAGGAGTGAACACTTTGCCTCGTAAACACCATAGACATCATAATGGACCTCCTGATGGATATCACAATGGGTCTCAATGTGACCAATTCTGTAGTGAACTTAAAAAGTATGAAGGTCAATTCATTACATTAAGGACAAGGTCTGGTGATACCATTCAAGGCACAATGGAAGAAGTCGCAGACAGTGGACTGGTCAAAATAATCCAGCAAGGGATGCTTTCACCATTTATGGATGACCAATTAACAGTCATCCGTATTATTGATATTGAACACTTTACTGTACCACTCTCTCAAGATGAATCTTCAAGTTAATTTTATAGGAAAAAATAATATACCTTTTAATTAGGTATATTATTTTTTCCTAGGTTATAGAAGTTTGAAAAGAGGGGCTTTTAATAATGAAAGTTTTATTTATTTCCTCCGGTTTTACTGGAATCTATCCTTTTTTTGAAGATTCTATAGTAGCTGCATTTATAACCTTGAACCATTCCATACACAAAATTGCTCCAAAATATACAAATGAAACAATTGAATGGATTGAACGCTTCAATCCCGATTTTGTATTAACTTTTGTAGGTTATAAAACAGATGACCAGTTATTACAGCTTCTAAAGAAAAACGGAGCTGCACTCGGTGTGTGGTTAACGGAAGATCCCTATTACATTGACCAATCCATCCTTCTAATCGAGAAGTACGATTATATATTTACGATTGATTTGGGGGCATATGAGTTTTACAAAAGAAAGTTTCCTGCCAAAAACATTCATCATCTTCCATTGGGATCAGATCCTTCTCTTTATTATCCTTCGAACTCTTTAATTCAGGATTCATTATACGATTTATGTCTAGTTGGTTATCCTTATCCAAACAGAATAGACTTAATCAACCATATACTAGACCAAACATCCCATACCATCTTATTAGCAGGTCCTAATTGGAAAAAATATTTTAATAAAAAAACAGATAGATTGATGATTCTTAACCAATGGATGGAACCAGGAGTTGTTAGAAAAATCTTTTCCTACTCTAAAATCGTATTAAACCCTCATCGCCCTTTTAACTTTAATAAAAACCAAAATAGCCTTGGGATTGAAAGCAGAAGCATTAACAATCGAACATTTGATATTGCCGCTAGCGGAGAATTTCAATTAATAGAAAATAAACTCGATTTAAGCCAGCATTTTGATACCTCTCAAGAAATTGTTCCCTATGGCGATTTTAATGAATGTGTTCATTTAATCAAGCAGTTTGTAGACGATGAACAGTCTAGAAATTTTTATAGACAAAATGCAAGAGAAAAGCTTTTGAAAAGTCACACATTTGTTCATCGAGTTGAATTACTGCTTAAACAAATTTCAGAGAATTAAAGGGACTGGGAATGTTCCTTAATTATGACCAAACTCAGGCGAATATAATGGCAACTATCAAAATTTGAATATTAATAAGTAAAACCTATAACACTTATTTTTAAAAATAAGTTAAATCTACCAGAGGAAGAGGGAGAAATTTGTATGAATTAAAAGGTAAAACGATCCTGATAACCGGTGGTACTGGATCGTTTGGACGAAAATTTGTCAGTAAAATTCTGGAGATGGATGTAAAGAAAGTCATTGTCTTCAGTCGCGATGAATTAAAACAATATGAAATGGCTCAGGAGTTTACGGATTCAAGAATCCGCTTTTTTATCGGTGATGTCCGTGACAAAGATAGATTAGTTCAAGCATTTAACGGTGTTGATATTGTCATCCATGCAGCTGCATTAAAACATGTCGGGGTGTGCGAGTATAATCCGTTTGAAGCCATTAAAACCAATATCCATGGTGCTCAAAATATTATTGAGGCAGCAATTAACAGTGGGGTTGAAAAAGTTATTGCATTAAGTACCGATAAAGCTGCAAGTCCAGTGAACCTATACGGTGCAACAAAATTAGCATCTGATAAATTGTTTGTTGCGGCAAATTCTTATGTTGGAATGAAAAAGACTCACTTTGCAGTGGTTCGTTATGGAAATGTGGTTGGCAGCCGTGGCAGCGTCGTTCCATTTTTCCAAAAAGTGAAGGATAGTGGGAAAATTCCGATTACAGATGAACGGATGACACGCTTCTGGATTACATTGGATCAAGGCGTACAGTTTGTAATTGACAATCTAAGAAGAATGAGGGGCGGGGAAATTTTTGTCCCGAAAATACCAAGTATGAAAGTAACGGATCTAGCAATTGCGATTGCACCGGATTGCGAAGTAGAGATTATCGGCATTCGCCCCGGTGAAAAATTGCATGAAGTGATGATTACGGAAGATGATGCCCGCCGAACATTAGACTATGGCACATACTATGTCATTCAACCAGAATTCCCCTGGTGGACTATTGAATCCTCAACCGGAGGAAAACCATTACCTGAAGGTTTTAGTTATGTAAGTAATACCAATATTCAATGGCTATCGGTGGAAGAGTTAAGAAGTCTAGCCAGTGATGGAACGGAGGGAGACTGACAGTGAATCATAAACCAATGAGGGATTCCTATCTTCCTTACGGCCGACAGTGGATTGATAATGATGATATTGAGGCTGTCGTGAACGTGTTAAAAGGAGATTACCTTACTACGGGACCCTTCGTTTCCATTTTTGAACAAGCAGTTGCTAACTACGTCGGAGCAAAATATGCCGTTAGTTTCTCAAATGGCACCGCTGCCCTGCACGGTGCCTGCTTCGCAGCTGGGATTACCGAGGGAGATGAAGTGATTACAAGCCCCTTGACGTTTGCTGCGAGTGCAAATTCCGTTTTATATCAAGGTGGAAAGCCCGTTTTTGCTGATATTAGTGAAAAAACGTACAATATCGACCCAAAGGAAATCGAGAATAGAATTACAACGAACACAAAAGCCATTATACCAGTAAATTTCACAGGGCAGCCTGCATTTCTAGATGAAATAGGTGAAATCGCTAAGAAACATAACCTAGTGGTGATCGAGGATGCTGCGCACGCCCTTGGTGCCACCTACAAGGGAAAAATGATTGGTTCTATAAGTGACATGACCATGTTTAGCTTTCATCCGGTCAAGCATATCACTTCAGGGGAAGGCGGAATGATTACAACCAACAATAAAGATTATTATGAGAAGTTGCTGCAGTTTCGTTCTCACGGTATCACCAGAGACCCTAATAAATTAACGGAAAATCATGGCCCATGGTATTATGAAATGCAGTTTCTTGGCTTTAATTATCGAATGACTGATATTCAAGCTGCCCTTGGGACAAGCCAATTAAAAAAGATTGATAAATTTATAGGTTTACGAAAAAAATATGTCTCGATGTATAATGAGGCATTTAAAAAAATCACTGAAATTTCGATTCCCCATCAAGACGAAAATAGTGAATCGAGCTGGCATTTATATATCATCCGTCTTCATTTAGAGCAATTAACTGCCAGTCGAAAAGAGGTATTCGAGGCCTTACTCCAAGAAAATATTGGAGTGAATGTGCACTATATCCCTGTTCATCTATTACCCTATTATCAGGGCTTAGGGTATCACCGCGGGGATTGTCCAATTTCTGAAAAATTATATGAAGAAATCATTACTTTACCACTTTTTCCAGCCATGACAGAAAAAGACGTATTCGACGTCATAAATGCTGTCAATAAGGTGGTCACCCATTATTCAAAATGATTAGAAGGTGATTATTTGAAAGTAGTAGCTATTATTCAAGCAAGAATGGGCTCTACAAGATTACCAGGAAAAGTTATGAAAGAAGTTTTAAGCAAACCCTTGCTTGAATACCAAATCGAAAGAGTAAGAAGATCAAAGCTCATTCAACAAATAGTTGTTGCAACAACAACAAAGAAAACGGAACAGCCCATTATAGATCTCTGTGACAGGCTGAAGGTGGATTACTATCGGGGTCCTGAATATGATGTATTGTTGAGGTATTTTGAATCAGCAAAAAAATATAACGCTGAAGTGGTGGTTCGTCTCACTTCAGATTGTCCGTTAATTGATCCGATTGTTATAGATAAAACCATCTCTGAATATCTATCGAACATGAATAATTACGATTATGTTTCCAATACAATAGAAAAAACCTATCCTCGTGGTTTAGATGTGGAAGTATTCTCAATAAAAGCATTAGAACAATCGAATAACGAAGCAACAAATCCAGAGGATCGTGAACATGTGACACCATATATTTATCATCATCCTGACAAATTCAAAATAGGGTGTGTTAAACATAGGATCAATTTAAGTTCTTTTCGTTTAACAGTAGATACAGAAGAAGATTTAGACCTAATTGCCCGCTTGATTCCATGCCTTTATGGACAGTATAAAGAATGGTTCTCAATAGAAGATATCATTCATTTGTTACAAAAAAAACCGGAATGGGTTTTAATAAATTCTCATATTGAACAAAAGGAAATTAGAGGATAATAATATGAAAAATTTATTTTTTAGAGTTGATGCATCTAAAGAAATTGGCACAGGGCATCTAATCAGATGTCTTACAATTGCTCATAAAGCCAAGATCCATGGATTCAATATTGTTTTTATCTGCAAAAATGATAAAGACAATCTTAAACAGATGGTAGTTAATGAAGGTTTTCAATTTTTCGAAATTCCAAAAGAACTAAATTTTAAAATCGATCCTACTGTTAACTATTCAGAGTGGCTTAAGTCTAGTTTTGAACATGATGTATCTAAGTCAATCAACATTATTCAACAATTTATAGGTCAGAAATATTTAATTATCGACCACTATGGAATAGATTTCAAGTGGGAAACCATCATCTATGAATTCGTTGATAAATTAATTGTAATAGATGATTTAGCGGATAGAAAGCACAAGTGTGACATTCTAATAGATCAAAATTTTTTTATGGACTTAAATGTAAGATATAAAGATAAATTGATTGGTGAAACTAAAACCTTTTTGGGTCCTAACTTTGCCATTTTTAGAGATGAATTTTATGTTAACAGGATATTAGTAAATGTGCGGACCAAGGTTCAAAAAATACTAATTTTTTTTGGTGGCAGTGATCCTACTAATGCGACACTTAGAACCTTGAATTTAATAAATGAAATAAACTTGGAAAACATCGCAGTAGAAGTTGTGGTTGGAAGTACTAATAAAGATAAAGATGAGATACAAACGATTTGTAATAATACTCGTAACTTTAATTTCCATTGCCAAATTAACTATTTCTCAAAACTTATTTCAGAATGCGATTTGTGTATAGGTGCAGGAGGCATTAATCTTTGGGAAAGAATTTTTATGTTACTTCCAACCATTACTATTTCAGTTGCAGAAAATCAAGATTCAGTCTTACAAGAAGTACAAAAAACCGGCTGTATTTACCACTTAGGGCACCATAAAAACCTTTCACAAAATGAAATAGAAAAACAACTTTTAAGATTGATTCATAATCCATCTGAAATTCAGAAAATGTCCATTAACTGTAAGTCTGTAATTTCTTCTAACGATAAAGATTATCTGATAAATGATATTTTAAGTAAACAGTAAAAGGAATGTGATTCTGTTGAAAATAATCTTCATAACTGGAATTTCCAAAGGCTTAGGTTCTTCTTTATTTTCAAATATCACAAAACTAAAAAATCATTATGTAATTGGAGTAGGTAGAAATTTTACCGATAACCAATTAGCTTTGTCCAGGTTAAATGAAAATTTCAAAATTATGTTTTGCGATTTTGGGTATAAACCCTCTATTAACCTAAAAGAACTCGATCTGACAAACTTTGATGAAATTATCTTTATCAATAATGCAGGTACGATAGAACCTATTCGAAAAGTAGGTTCTCTTGGAGATTTCGAGGACATTCAAAAACATATTAATATTAATTTGACATCTGTCATTTATTTTATTAATAGCATCATTTCATTTAAAAAAAGAGAAACACCTTTAAAGATATTAAATATCACTTCTGGTGCTGCGGAAAAACCAATTCAGGGTTGGAGCCTATACTCTTCAACCAAAAAGGGCATTAAGACTTTTTTAAATAGCTTAAAAGAGGAATCCACTAACATTGATGTACACCATATTGACCCGGGGGTTATGGATACTGAGATGCAGGAATCAATAAGGAATAGTAATCCAAAAGATTTTCCTTTCGTAAATGATTTTCGTGATTTTTATTTAAAAGGTGAATTAAAATCTCCTGATCAAGTGGCACTGGGCATTGTTGAGGAGTTTTTAACATGAAAATAGGAGTGATTTCAGATATTCACGGAAATTATTATTCATTAGAAACTGTATTAAACTACGCTAACAAACTTGGAGTT
The DNA here is from genome assembly GCF_042136325.1 of Neobacillus sp. KR4-4. Classification (NCBI taxonomy): domain Bacteria; kingdom Bacillati; phylum Bacillota; class Bacilli; order Caryophanales; family Bacillaceae; genus Neobacillus; species Neobacillus sp. KR4-4. The sequence goes on along the minus strand of NZ_JBHHJU010000007.1, from coordinate 194,229 downwards.
GATCATTTTTTAGTATTAGGCGATTTAATCGGATATTTTCATGAACCTGATTTAGTAATAAGAAAACTAAAAGAACTCTCTTGTACTTTTATTAGAGGGAACCATGAACGTCTTTTAGAAAAAGTAATGCATGGAGAACTAAATCTTTATGAAGTTACAGAAAAATATGGACCAGGCCATCAAAAAGCTTTAGAGAAATTGGATGCTGACGAATTAAATTGGTTGGTTAATCTACCAGATGAGCAGGAGGTTTGTTTTGAAACATTAAAAATAAAATTATGCCATGGCTCTCCTCTATGTCCTGATGAATATATATATCCTGACGCTTCTGAAGAACATCTAAACCAGCTTCTAGATGGTGATTCTGATTTTGTATTTATCGGGCATTCACATTACCAATTTATCTACTCTTCAAATAACAAATTATTAATAAATGCAGGTTCTGTAGGGCTAAGCAGAGATATAGGAGGGTTGGCTAATTGGGGCGTATTAAACACTGGCAATCGAATATATACCCCCATAAAAACCCCCTATAATGTAAGCTCAATTCTTAATGATATTGATAACTACACACATAACAAAGAGTATCTGAAAAATGCAATTCTAAGAAACAGGCAAGATATCTATTTGAAGAAAGTGGGAGACTGATGCATTTAAATTCAGTTCTTATTACAGGTTGTGCGGGTGATATAGGTCTTGGCATAGCTAGAATTATTAGAGACCTTTCTTGGATTGAAAAAATTTATGGCTGCGATATTAATGACCAGTTTCCAGTAGGTTATTTTTATGATGGTTTCAAGAAAATTCCAAAGGTTAAGGATGAAAATTATCTTGAGTCTATTGCAGCAATGATCAATGAATTTAAATTCCAATTAATAATTCCTAGTTCTGAGCCGGAGCTAAGATTTTTTAGCAGGAATAAAATAACGGATATAAATGGTGTTCCACTATTAATTCCTAGTTTTGAAATTATGAACTTAGGCTTTGATAAATTAAAAACATCATTATACCTACAGGATAATAGTTACCCTTTTCCATGGGTTGCGGAAGTTTCTAACAGTTCTCCGCTTGAGTTGCCGTGTATTGTAAAAAGTAGAGATGGATCTGGCAGTAAATCGATCAATATTGTTCATAAGGGGAATTTAGAATATTTCAAAAAAAATTATCCAGAATATATATTTCAAGAGTTACTCTTACCAGATAGTGAGGAGTATACCTGTGGCGTATTTAGGACGAAAAGTGGAGAAACGAGAACCATAATTTTTAAAAGAGTATTAGCCGGTGGAAGAACCGGCTATGCGGAAGTAGTAAAAAATGCCGAAATAGAGAATTTATTACTAAAAATGGCTGAAGACATTAAATTTCACGGAAGTATCAATATTCAATTAAGAGTTACTGAAAAAGGACCTGTTATTTTCGAAATCAATCCAAGGTTTTCAAGTACCGTAGTTTTCAGACATAAATTAGGGTTTGAAGATGTGAAATGGGCCATACTTGATTTATTTGGAGAGAAAGACGAGATGGTTGTGAATGAAGAATATTTAGGAAAAAAGATCTTTAGAGCCGATACAGAAATTATTTATTGAAAGGAAGAATGGAATTATCATGAAGGAAATTAAAATTCTAAGCCGGATGATTGGACCAAATCATCCTCCTTTTATTATTGCGGAAATGTCAGGGAATCACAATCAATCGCTAGAACGGGCATTGGGAATTGTAGAAGCTGCTGCAAAATCAGGGGTTCACGCATTAAAAATTCAAACATATACCGCAGATACAATGACGTTAAATATGAGTAATAAAGATTTTAAAATAGAAGATAAGGATAGTTTATGGCATGGAAATAATCTCTATAAACTATACCAACAAGCCCATACTCCGTGGGAGTGGCATAAACCGATTTTTGAAAGATGCCGGGAATTAGGACTCATTCCCTTTAGCACACCTTTTGATGAAACTGCCGTTGACTTCCTCGAAGAATTAAATACACCTATGTACAAAATAGCTTCTTTCGAAAATAATCATATTCCACTCATAAAGAAGGTTGCTGCTACAGGGAAGCCGATGATTATATCAACAGGTATGGCTACGCTAGCCGAATTAGATGAAACCGTTCGTACAGCAAGAAATGCTGGATGTAAAGATATCATTCTTTTAAAGTGCACAAGTACTTACCCGGCTACCCCCGAAAATACCAATATATCAACGATTCCTCATATGAGGGAATTATTTAACTGCCAAGTTGGTTTATCTGACCATACGATGGGAATTGGCGTGTCTGTAGCCAGCGTGGCCCTTGGAGCCACTGTTATAGAAAAACATTTTACAACCTCTCGTGCTGACGGGGGCGTAGACTCAGCCTTTTCTATGGAGCCTTCTGAAATGCAAGCTTTGGTTATGGATGCAACAAGGGCATGGCAGGCTTTGGGTCACGTAACTTACGGACCGACTGAACAAGAAATGAAATCACTGAAATTTAGAAGATCCATTTATATTACAAAAGACTTAAAAATCGGAGACGTTTTGACAAAAGAAAATTTAAGTGTCATTAGACCAAGTTATGGGTTAGCTCCAAAATATTACGAACAGTTATTAGGTAAAAAGGTATGTAAAGAAATAAAGGCAGGTACTCCTGCCGATTGGAATATATTAAAGGAATAAATTGCATTTATAGGACTCCTTCAATTTAACTGTTGGAACAGTTAAATCGAAGGAGTTCTTTTCCTAAATCTAGGACCTATTTAAATACCATTCTTGCTATTCTCGTTTCTGAGTGGAATAAATGTCAATACATTCTCTGAGTTAATAGTGGGACCATCTGGTATTTTATCAAGAGTGTTATCATAAAATACTCTGATATCCTTTGAATTAAAACCTAGCTTTTTAAATTCGTTTTTCGAGAATATGTGACATTTTTCCCCACCAACAATTAAATAAATTGGATCACTTTTTCCTTTAACTAGCATTCCGTCCACGATTTCATCAGCTGTTGAATAAACTTTAATTCCAGTCAAAGTAAATAAAAACTCTTGAAATTTCTTACCCGCAATTTTTTGTGGATAGGCATTGGAAAGGAATTCATCTTTTATTATGGTCCATTCTTTTTGAATATTACTATTTTCTAAAAAATAACCAATCATTTTTGTAAGTTTTATAGGATCATAATGTGTAAATTTTGCCAATTTCTCATAATAATATCGGTCATTTCCATCGTAATAGTCTTCTTTGCGTAAACAAAATACTGGCTTACTAAATATCATCGCTTCTAAGCCTACGGTTGTATATTCTTGAACTACGATATCAACATTAGAAATAATATCATACAAATCCATTGTAGGCGGAACAAGCTTAATTGAATCATACATTGAACTAATTTTTTTATATTCATCCGTTCCAAACCGTTTTATTTCAGAAGGATGAGGTTTAATGATGATGTTTATTAAAGGGTTTTTTGTTAGTCGTGTAATGAAGGATAACCACGTATTAATATCACGGACCATATTTGTGGCAATAAAAATAAGTTTTTTTTCTGAGCTTATTTGGAGATTCTGAATAAACTCGTTTTTAGACATGTGTTTCTTTGTAAAGATTTGATCAAATCGAGGATGACCTGTAATTTCTAGAGAATTCTCTGAAACTCCTTGTTTTTGGTACCATTCCTTTTCATAAGGGCCAAATACAGCATATTTTGAGGCAAAAGCAGGCATATAACCCATTTCGTTCGCTATAATGCCGTGCTGGGTACATATACTTGGGATGCCTCTGGAATTAGCAACCAACGCAAGAATTCGACTAAACATACCACTTGTATTTCCTACAATAACACACGCTATATTGACCTGATTAAAGAAGTTGTCATAAGCTGCTAATAAATCGATCATTACCGGAATATCTTCTATAAATTTATTTTGAAAATTCTTATTACTATAAACGGGATGTTCATGATATTGAGAAAATAAAGACTGCGTTTTTTTTATAAATTTATTAGTTAACCCTATTACATCCTCACGATAATGATCTAAAAGATGAACCTTTCCTAATTCTTCCAAGTTTTGAATATACGTACTATACGAATTTTTATTTTTCATTTTTGGTGAAAACAGGAAGTCAGTTTTATTCTTATCGAAAGTAGATAAATATTCACGTGGAAAACGTAGTAGGTCTCCATCGTGAATTAGAATATTACCAGTTTTCGTTAAATTTGAATGGTTATTTTGAATTTTACATAAGAACACATCAAAGTGTGGTTGAATTTGATTCTCCTTCTGAATTTTATTCCTTAATTTATCGCCAAATGAATCTACTTTCATTAGTGATTTTATCTCATCATCTATATAAGTTTGCAGTGTAGATAATAACGGTAGAGGAATGTTCTTATAGTTTATTTCTTGAAAATCATTAATAAAATCGATAAATACGGACCAAAAATGTTTAAAAAATGTATTCAAACAATCACTCCATTTTATTAATATTTTGTATAATTATCTAATTCCTGTAGTTAGCTTATTAATTAACTCTGTTAAACAATTACCCGATAAATTTTGAGTGTATGCAAAAGATAAAAACTCCTTACGTTTCGTTTCATAATAATTTTTGAAAGATTCATTAGATAAAACATTATTAATGTTATCTGCAATTTTTCTCGGCTCAGATTGAACAAAGTCATCCAATTTATCAAAATAGTTAGTGTTTATGCCATGTTTAAAAACGGTAATAGGTTTTCCAAATAGCATTGCTTCTAATCCAACAGTTGATGAGTTTACCACCACAACATCCACATTGGGAAGAATATCGTATAAATGTAGGATTGGATTTAAAATTATTTTTACAGAACTATACTTGGAACTAAGCATTTTGTAATATCTATAATCCTTGTTCCATAACTCCAATGGATGGGGTTTAATGATTATTTCGTTAGTCTGATCCATAACAAGATGTTTTATTAATTTCTCCCATTCAAGGAGATTATTAGGTTGAGTTGCGATTAGTATCCTTTTTTTCCCGTACTTTACTCTTCGGTCTTTTTTTAGTAAACTAGTCATTTGCTTTTTTGAGAAGAGTTCATCGAAACGAGGATGACCAACGATTTCAATTCGTTCCTCTAATACTCCATTGTTTATATACCATGCTTTTTCATATTCTCCATAAACAGCCTGTATGGTAGAAAAAACAGGTAAATAGCCCTCCTCCTTCATAATTAACCCATGCTGCATACAAATACTTGGAATTCCTTTGGAATTGGCCACCGCCACAATACTTCGGCTTATAGGATCCTCTGTTGTCCCTACAATAATACAAGAAATCGGAACTTCCTCAAAAAAACGGTTTATAGCTGCCAAATTCTCCAATAGTTCAGGAAGGCATTCCATAAATTTCTCTATAAGATTATTATTTTTTCTAAAGATTTGATTACTTTTAGGAGATAAAATAATATCCTTTATCTGTTCCTGATATTTTTTTACTGGTTCTGATACATCTTTTTTATATTGTTCTAAATAAATGGTAGGAATTACTTTATTTCCCCCCATGTTTTTTTGTTTTCTTAAAATTACCGTCCGCGATGGGTCAAAATATTTCTTAAGTATATTATCAGGAAAGCGTAAAACATACTCATAAAGAAGAATCTTTCCAGAGCTTTGATTTACAGGATTTTGGTTTGTTCCTTTTTGAATATACTTATCAAATAGCGGTTGAATTTGCGTATCAGAGTAAATCTTATTCTTTAGATGATCCTTAAAGGATGAATTCTGCATTTTCTGAACCAATTTGCCATTATCTTTTAACAAACCAGAAAAATCACAAAGCAAAGGGATTAATATACCCTTATATTCTACTTCTTTGAATTCCTCTATAAAATCAAGATACAAAGACCAATAATGTTGTTGAAAAAAACTCAAGTCAACTCCCCCCATTAAATATTCTATGAAATTTTCATCTTTTTCGTTTACTAAAATCAACTAATTTTATAGCCTATTTTTGGACAGGCAGTTATTATAAATGGACTCATTTTTTTCACAAAGTAAAAATTTCCTGAACAATTTATAATCATCTTTAAATATTATAAAGTAATCACAATCATACAATCTTTATTGAATACTTTTCCAAACTGGTATTCTTTAAGAAAAGAAATCCTCTGCACCTATTTTAAAAACAACCCCCACTTTTTTCATAAGTAGGGGCTGTTTTGTGTGCAGGTTTTAATTAGGTTTTTATAGGAGGGCCATCCGGTATTTTTTTAAGTGTGTCTTCACTTACTATTTTAATAGTCCTTGATGTAATACCAAGATTTTGAATTCAGCCATAGAAGTAATGTGACATTTTTCTCCATCCACAATTAAATAAATTTTAGGACCGCTTCCATAAAGCAGCATTCCATCAACGATTTCATTCATGATTTTTATCGACGATTTCATCTAGGGTCTCATTAACAGTCTCCATAACCGTTTCCTTATCTTTGGCATCGGTATTAATGCCTGTAACACGGAATAAAAACTCATGGAATTTTGGACCAGATAGTTTTTGCGGATAGCTATCGGCAAGAAAATCCTCTTTGATTGTTGTGTATTCTTTTTTTATATCATTATTTTCCAGATAATAAATAATCATTTTTGCCAGTTTTACAGGGTCATAATGTGTAAATTTTGCTAAATTTTCATAATAATAACGGTCATTTATATTATAATAGTCTTCTTTCCGTAAGCAAAATACGGGTTTACCAAATAACAACGCTTCTAAACCAACGGTTGATAATTCTTGAACGACTATATCGGCATTCGCGATAATATCATACAAATCCATTGATGGAGAAACAAGATGAACGGAACTGTACTTTGAACTAATTGTTGAACTAATTGCTTCATAATGATTTATTCCTAACTTTTTTGCTTCAGAAGGATGCGGTTTTATGATGATCGTTAATTGAGGATTTTTTGCTAGTTGATGAAAGAAGTTTGCCCAACTAGTAATACGACTGGTCAAATTGGTGGCAATAAAAACAATATATTTTTCAGGGCTGATTTGAAGATTCTTACAAAACTCCGCTTTTGACATATATTTCCTTGTGGAGATTGAATCAAATCGAGGATGACCCGTAATTTCGATGGAGTTACTTGACACACCCTGTTGTTGGTACCATCGTTGTTCATAAGGACCAAAAACAGCGTATTTAGATGCAAATGCAGGCATGTAACCTAATTCGTTGCCTATTATGCCATGCTGGGTACATATACTTAGTATTCCTTTTGACTTAGCCATCAAGGAAAGAATTCGGCTGAACATACCTTTTGTATTTCCGACTATCACACACGATATATCAACCTTATTGAAAAAGTTATCATAGGCCGTCAATAAGTCTACCATTAAGGGAATATCTTCTATAAATTTATTTTGAAAGTTTTTATTAGCATAAACGGGATGATCATGATATTGGGAAAATAAAGACTGAGCGTTTTTTATTAACTCATTCGTTACCCCTGTTACATCCTCACGATAGTGATCTAAAATATGAACAGTCCCCAATTCCTCCAAGTTTTGAATATAGATACGATAAGATCGACTATTTTTCATTTTTACCGAAAACAAAAACTCCGTTTTACTTTTATCAAAAGTACTTAAATATTCACGTGGAAAACGCAGCCAATCTCCATCATGTATAAGAATTTTCCCCTCTTTTTTTAAATTAGAATTGTGAGCAATAATGGTATTCAGGAACCTATCAAAGTGCAGTTGAATTTGATTTTCTACTTGGATTGTATTCCTTAATGTTTCGCCAAATGATTCCATTTTCATATGTGCATTTATTTTGTCATCTATATACATGTGAAAGGCAGGAAATAAAGGTAAAGGTATGCCCTTGTACTTTATTTCTTGAAAATCTTCAATAAAATCAATAAATAAAGACCAATAATGCGTAAAAAATGTATTCACACAATCACTCCTGCTTATTATAATTTTGTCCCAGTATTTACTAGTTTTAGTTAGTTTATTCGGTAATTCTATTAAACTCTGACCCGAAAAATTTTTATGTAGGCAAAAGATAAAAACTCCTACGTATAGTTTCATAATTACCCTAGGTGAAAAAGCTCAAGTCAACTCCCCCATTAAATATTCTATGAAATTTTCATCTTTTTCGTTTATTAAAATCAACTAATTTTATGGCCTATTTTTGGACAGGCATTTATTATAAATGGACTCATTTTTTTCAGAAAAGGTAAAAATTTTGTGAACAATAGTAATGATCTTTCAATATTATAAAGTAATCACGATTACACAATCTTTATTGATTACTTTTCCAAACTGAAAGGGTTATTGGTTGTCACAGGATTATTTAGGAGGTAGATTATCGTGTTAATGTCTATTATGAAAGAAGAATTAATTAGTTTAGTTGCTAATCAATTAAATAATTTGCTAATATTCGATAAAACAAAGGAACTTAAAGTACTAGAAGAAGCGATAAATATTGCTTTAGATCGCACAGAATATAATTTCAAATTTAATAAAAATAAATATTATTCAAAAGATGGACAAGTTTACTTTAATCCCTTTCAAACTGATCAATATGCGGTGTTCCTATACTATTTATCGAATACGATTTGGAAAAAATTCAATAATGAAAGCCTGGCAACTAGAGTTTATTGCCTTAATAAGTTATTAAACTCTTTTGATTTATACTTTGAAGTGGAACTTCCAGACATTTTTTCATTAAGCCATCCAGTTGGAACTGTAATGGGCAGGGCTAAATACTCCGACTTTTTTTCTATTTCACAGAATTGTACTGTAGGTAATAACCACGGCATTTTTCCTACCTTTGAGAAAAATGTGATTTTGTTCTCTGGTGTAACAATTATTGGCAACTGTAAAATAGGGGAAAACTGTTTAATATCAGCAAATACTTATATTAAGGATACTGATATACCTGACAATAGTATTGTGTTTGGAAGTTCACCTAACTTGACCATAAAAGAAAAAACTAAGGAATATATGGAGAAATTTTTTCAATCAAAATGGGCTACTAAATGACCATTTTGACCTTCAACAAACCTCGCCATTATTACCGCCCGTCCAACAATCTGGACGGGCTTACGATTATTTTATTAGGTAACTTTACTCAAGGCGGGTTTCAAAGAAGTGTTTATTCGCTTCAAATAAAGCTTCATGAGTTCCTGCATCAAGCCACCAGCCTTTCAAAATATCATAACGAAGTCCCTTTCCTCTAATATAGAGATTATTTATATCTGTTATCTCCAATTCTGACCGTGTCGATGGTTGTAGTAACTCAATTAAATCAAATACATTTTTGTCGTAAAAATAAACACCTGTTACACAAAATGTCGAGCTGGGATTATCAGGCTTCTCAATAATGGAAAGTATAGTTTTTTTTTCTTCATCTAATATGGCAACTCCATATCTCTTAGGATCCTTCACTTCTTTTAAGAGCACTTTTGCACCATAAGGTTCATTTTGAAAATCCTCAATAAAAGGTCTTAAATCATCATCAAACAGATTGTCCCCTAACATAACGATACATTGATTATCAACGAAAGATTTTGCGCATACTAAGGCATCGGCAATACCTCCGCCTTTTTCACTTTGAACGGTATATGTCAACTTAACACCTAATTCATCACCATTACCAAATAATTCTTTAAATGAACGTAAGTCTTGCTTGTTAGTAATAATTAAAATCTCCGTAACACCTGCTTGTTTCAACTTATTTATCGGCCAATAGATCATTGGATATGGACCAACCGGGAGCAAGTGTTTGTTGATTATTCTGGTAAATGGATCAAGACGGGTGCCTTTACCACCACCTAATATTACTCCTTTCATCTTTTCATTCCTTTCCATTATTTTCTCTTTTTTACCCACCACCATTTGTTATCCTGATACCAATCAATGGTTTGAACAATGCCAGTATCAAAAGTATATGTTGGTTTCCAACCTAACCTCTCTAATTTAGAAGGATCTATCGCGTAACGCTTGTCGTGACCTAAGCGGTCTGGTACAAATTCAATCAATTCTTCAGACTTTCCTAAAAAGTTAATAATCGTTTTAATCACTTCTATATTTGTTCGTTCATTATGTCCGCCGATATTATAAACCTCCCCGTTCGCGCCCTGATGAAGGATAAGGTCGATGGCCGCGCAATGATCGAGGACATGGAGCCAGTCACGAATATTTTGACCGTGCCCAAAAACCGGTACCTTTTCGTTATTTAATACTCGTAAAATCGTTAGCGGAATTAATTTTTCAGGAAATTGGAAGGGGCCATAGTTATTGGAACAACGAGTGATATTGATTGGCAGACCATAGGTTTCAAAATAAGCTCGTACCAATAGATCAGATGATGCTTTACTCGCACTATAGGGACTATTAGGTTTTAGTGGGGTATCTTCTGTAAAGAAGGAGGACGTATCAAAATCTAGTTCACCATAGACTTCATCAGTGGAAACATGAATAAATTTCTTCACACCATATTGTTTGGCTACATCCAATAACACCTGTGTTCCTAACACGTTGGTCCGGACAAAGATCTCTGGATCAGCAATCGAACGGTCGACATGACTTTCTGCAGCAAAGTGAACAACGTGGGTAAATTTTTCATTTTTAAAAGTCGAAAAAATTAGGTTCCGGTCAGTTATATCTGCTTTTATAAAGTGGTAGTTCTCTTTTTTTTCTGAATCACGATGTTTAGTAAGATCACCAGCATAGGTTAATGCATCTAAATGATAAATTTGATAATGCTCGTATTTTTTCACCATATATTGGACAAAGTTTCCACCTATAAACCCGGCTCCACCCGTGACAAGAATTTTAGTCCTTACCATAGATTTTCACCTCAGCTTATAAATTGCGTAAAAAACGTTTTAATGAATCTTTCCAGGTTGGCAGTGGATTAAATCCTTGCTCCATTAATTTTTGTTTAGACAGACGTGAATTTTTTGGACGAATCGCCACAGTAGGATATTCCTCGGTACGAATAGAATGGACTCTTACCTTTTTTCCAGTGATTCGAAAAATTTCTTCCGCAAATTCCGCCCAATTGCAATACCCTTCATTCGTTGCATGGTAGATTCCAAATTTGTTTGTTTGAATCATATCTAATAATAAAGGGGCTAAATCCAATGTATACGTAGGTGAACCAACTTGGTCCCCTACTACATTTAATTCATTCCGGGTTTCCGAAAGCCTAAGCATCGTTTTAACAAAATTGTGTCCATTTATCCCATAAACCCATGAAATCCTGACAATGAGCCAATCAGTTAATACGGACTTTACCACTTTTTCTCCTTCATATTTTGTTAATCCGTAATAGCCTGCAGGATTGGGTTCATCTGTTTCCTTAAACGGGACCTCGCCGATTCCATCAAAAACATAATCTGAACTTATATACATAAACTTAGCCTTTACTGCTTTTGCAGCATTTACTAGATATTTCGTACCGTTCACATTAACATCCCAACAGTTTTCCTGATCACCTTCTGCCTTATCAACAGCCGTATAGGCAGCACAATGAATAATAGCATCAGGTTTAATTGCGTTTACTCGCTCATACACCACCTGTTCATTCACAAGGTTTAAATCCTTAGAACCAAAACCAATCATGTCTAAGCCACGTTTCACCCCTTCACGAACAACATCATATCCGAGCTGGCCAGTAGATCCGGTTACTAGAATTTTCATGGTTTACACTCCATAGATAAAATTATTGTTAGCTTTTGATAAGGGTGGGGCATTTTCATCTTTTACCGATAATATTGGGGTAAGATCATGTGGCCACTTAATGCCAATCACTTGATCATTCCAACTAATTCCACAGTCAAATTCTGGTGCATATAACTCATCAACCTTGTATTGGACTTCCACATCATCCATCAATGTCATAAATCCATGGGCAAATCCTTTTGGAATGAATACCTGCTTTTTGTTATCTGCACTTAGAGTTATCCCAAACCAATGGGCAAACGTCGGGCTTCCCTTTCGAATATCAACCGCTACATCAAAAATGGCCCCTTTTGTACAACGAATAAGCTTGGCTTGTGCTTTAGGATTCAATTGATAATGTAAACCCCTTAAAGTCCCCTTTGCTGCGGAAAAAGATTGATTATCTTGGACAAAATTGCAGTCAATCCCGGCTTGTTGAAATAATTGGTGACTATACGTCTCCATAAACCAGCCGCGATGATCGCCATAAATCTTAGGATCAATAATTTTAACTCCTGGCAAAAATGTTTCCATTACATTCAAATTACATCACCTCGTACTAATGTATGCGGACTCTTGCTATTTAGTAAAAACATGTTGCAAAAAATATTCCTCCGGCAAGAAATTTTTTTAAGCAAGAATTGGTTAAAGGTTATTGCTGTTTTTCCACTCTGTTGATAGGAGCGGAAATCACAGACAAGTTTAACAAAACCAAAAGCAATAAAGGACCAAATAGGTCCTTATGGTCTTGGTATCCAAATATAAACTCAGCCTGCCTGTTTAGCGATGCTGGTGGACTTATTCGAGGATAATAACAACTTATCAACATTAATACTGGTTATATCCACACAATCGACGGAGATATCCACAGTATTTCAACCTTTATACACAGATTGTATGAATAAATTTTGAGTTTTCCAAAAATATTGACTAATGGATGAAAATATCCACAAAACCCACAGTTTTATCCACAAAATTAACAACTTTACCCACAATTCATATTAATATATCCACATTCCCCATTACAAAAGGCCTAGCGAAATGGCTAGGCCTTTGTCATTATCTATTCGAGTCTTCTGCCGGATTTTCACTGTCATATCGATCAACAATTTCCTTTAACTCTCCCGTGTCACCTTTTGCATTAATGATTTCAAAAATTTCATTTAAGCCTTCACTCGTTTTATCCTCATTCTGCTTCATCGCGGCACCCCCTTTTTTTATAGGGTGCCCGATGTTGATGGAAACTATTTCTATAGGAATTTTGCCGAAAACATTCTTGCCGCATAGCAACTGTTTGAACGAGCCTGCTTTCATTGTTAGTTTGTTCAAAGTCTTGAGCAAATGATGTGCGTAGCAACAGACTCACTTTAACTAAATAGAGCAGGATTTATCCAAGCTCCGTTCATTATTTAACGATGGCTCCCCTTAACTGGTTAATACCAAACTCCAAATATCCCTTTAGACAGGTCAACATAAAGACCCAGCCTTCTTTATTATCCAGAAGATTACTCATGAACTCGTCGTCATCTTCTCTAAATCCTTCTTCGGTAATCTCAATGATGGTGCTTGAAGAATCCAATTCTTCGAGTGAAATCGTTACTATATTTCCTTTCCCATCTGTCCCCCAGCGGTACACAATTTTCTTGTTGGGCAAGACCTCGATGACTTCAATAACTACTTCGGCATTGTATTCTTCATATCTAAGTGTGACGGTCTGGCCCTGTTCCCATCTTGCAGCTGATGAGAACCAAAAATTCTTGATTTTCTCAGGGTCCACGAAAGCCTCAAACACCTCATTCACTGGTTTCATGATTTTAAATTTTGTCCGATTGTACATTTAGTAAATCCCCTCTCAATCATTAACGTTTCTACATGTAATGGTTGTCCTATGGAAGTATTTTATACCATAAAACGTAAAAAAAGCCGGTATCACAACACTGGCTTTCCCTACATATATGGTTTCATTTACATTTTTAAGGCGAATTCAAATGCTTTACTATTATGATAACTTGCTCTAACGATTAGCTTGGCTCTTAATTCCTCGTCCAGACAGTCTTGCTTTAATAGTTCATTGTGGCGGTGCTGGAGTAAATGATAGTAATATCTGCACTTTATAAACATTTTCAACACAAAAAATCCCCCTCATTAGTGATGAACATAAATCGCAGGAGTGATCGTGTTCGGTAACTGGCAAGCATCGTTCTTAAAACCTTAGCCCCTATAGTTTTGCGTCACCACTTTTCAATGGTTTTGCCGTTTCGTACGATTTATGTGTTTATTTAGAATATAAGCAACTAATTTATAAAATAAAAGTGCCTTTGGACCCACAATCTATCAATCTTTGGAAAATTATTCTACCCTTTTTTGGTTGCAGCTAAATGCTTGATGGGCTGGTTAATACATCTTAAAATTCCCACGCCGTATACAATACCTTAGGAACAGCGGAAAAAGACGTTTTAAAGTCGATGTTCCTGTCCATGATGTTACTGGGGTGAATTTATGACTATGTTTAAGATACGGTTTGTTTTTCTATTTCTTGTTGTGTTTACACTCTCATTAGCAGGCTGCACAGGGAAATTTCACTTTTTTCAGAATGAAGGGAACTTGTCGCAGAATAGTTCTCCTCGTGCTGAAGTTCAACAACAGAATACTAACAACCAAGCGATTTCCTCCCAAGAAGTTATACCTGTTCTTGTGAATAAAAGCAATAAACTGCCCGAGCAATTTCAGCCAAGCGATTTAATTTATCCAGATATCCCCTTTACCTTTAAACAAAAGTCAGAAAAGCGGCAAATGAGAGCCGATGCCGGTGCAGCAATTGAAAAATTATTTGCCGGCGCTAAACAACAGGGCGTGAATCTGTTAGGGGTGTCTGCCTACAGGTCTCATGCTACCCAAGCAGCGTTGTTCAACCATTACGTGAACCAAGATGGATATGAGGCAGCAAGAAAATATAGTGCTGTTCCAGGAACGAGCGAACATGAAACCGGCCTTGCCATTGATGTAACGGGCGGGGATGGCAAATGTGCCGCCGAGGACTGCTTCGGGGGTACTGATGAAGCGGTTTGGCTCGAAGATCATGCAGCGGAATATGGCTTTATCATCCGCTACCCGAAAGGCAAAGACGACATCACCGGCTATCAATACGAACCATGGCATCTACGCTACGTCGGTAAAACAATCGCCAAAGAAATCATGGAACGCGGCATCACACTTGAAGAATATGTGGACGCCACCGTTGTGAATAAGTGAATAACTGATATATTTTGATTTTGATTTTGGTGCCTGACACCAAAATCATTTTTAATAAAATAGGCCCTCGCTGCACATGTTTGGTTGCAGCGAGGGCCTATTTTTTATTTCCCTTTTATCTCTAGTAGTTTTAATCGAAGGTCGTTTTCCATTGACGCTAGTTCCTGCTCGGCTATGCGGCGCTTGTGGCGGCCTTCCTCTTGGATTCGCATTGTTTCTTCGAGTGTCGTGATCAGGCTTTCCTGTGTTTTCTTTAAGGTTTCAATATCAACGATTCCTCGTTCGTTTTCTTTCGCCGTCTCGATGGTATTGGTTTTTAGCATTTCTGCATTTTTCAACAGCAGCTCATTGGTTGTTTTCGAAACTTGCTTTTGCGCCTCAACCGCATGACGCTGGCGAATTAAGGTTAAGGCGATCGCGACTTGATTTTTCCATAATGGAATCGCCGTCATGATCGAAGATTGGATTTTTTCCACAAGCGCTTGATTCGTATTTTGAATCAAACGAATCTGCGGTGCGCTTTGAATGGTAATTTCTCGGCTTAATTTCAAATCATGCAGACGTTTATCCAACCGATCCGCAAACTGGATCATATCATTCACTTCTTGAAACTTCATTTGATCATTGGTCTGTTCCGCTGCTTTTTTCAGCTGAGGAATCGTCTTTTCCTGCATTTCCTCCAGCTTAATCTCCCCAGCAGCAATATAGACATTCAAGGCATGGAAGTATTCCTTATTGGTCTCATACAACTGTTCGAGCAATTTTATATCGGACATCAAGACATTCTTGCTGCGGTCTAGTTTTACACTTATTCGGTCAATTTGTGCACCTGTTTTTTGATATTTGGACAGCACTTCTTGAACCGAGCTTGAAATTTTTCCAAACATACGAGCAAATAAGGATGGCTTCCCATCCTTCAAGTCATCGGGATTCACTTCGTCCAGCCGCTTCATTAAATCGCTAATGATCTGCCCGATTTCCCCCACATCCTGTTTCTGCACATGTTCAAGCATCGTATGTGAGAATGACAGCAGCTTACCTTGGGCTTGGGTACCATATTGAATCATCGACTGATGGTTTGTCGGATCGATTTGCTCGGCAATCTGATAGGCCTTGGCCCGATGTTCTTCCGGAATCACATCAATTAATTTGACAGGTTTCACCTCGCTCGTTTGCTGGATTGGGCTTTTAGCCGTCTCCAGTTGACCTCCAAAAGGATCAGCAAGGATATCATCTAATAAATTACCAGTTTTACTTGGTTGAATTGGGTTGTTTTCGGTCATTTTAGCCACCTATTTTCTTCCGGGAATTTAGCGCTCTTTTCCTTATTGAGAGCATGCTTTGCAACATCAATTTCAAAATTCAAGTGATCAATGTCATCTGAAATCACTTTGTATAAATCCTCTTCCACTACCCTTGTGAGTTCATCAAGAGTATGACGGGTTTCGATGAGAGATTGGCCCATCTCCATGTTCTTTTTCGGCTGGGAAGATAGAAAGCTGTATTTTTCGGTGAGTTCCACAATGGAGTCCAAATGGGAAAAATAAAACTGCTCCGCTTGGTAGAAACGCTTCGGTTCTTTGGTTGTCATCTTGTGTATCTTTTTTGTAATTCTTATGAGATCAATTCTTTGTTTGACAGATGAAATATCGCGAATCGAAAATAGGTTTTTATTCAAGCGATTGATTTTCTGTTTGGCTTCCATAAGGTTCTTCCTTATGTACCGATATTCTTTTCTGGATATTTGATGCTTTTTTAAAAAGCGGGTGTTCATCACAATGCCAAGAATAAAATGAGTAAGCAGTCCTGTGGTTAAGGCGATTCCCGTTGCTGCCCAAAAGGTTTGGTCAAAAGGAAAATAGCTGATCAGCCACGTTAAGATGGTTATTGGGACGGCCGCAGATGAGCGGATAAGAAACGACAAAATCGGGTTCATATTTGGATCGACTCCTGACTTAAGACATCTTTATATTCCTACGAATGAATGCAATGGAATGTTTCATTTCCCTCTAAAATATATGCCAAAAAGAAAATTACTTCCATTAACTACTTCCACAATACAGGAAAAAACTCCTCCCCGCCATAGACTTCAAACGGAAAGAAATCTAGGACTTGAGACGTATTTTTAGGTAGTGGGGGATGTCGTACCCCCACTGTAGGCTTCTGCCCAAGAGTCAGTTTGTTAGATGCATAGGATAGATACAGGTAGTGAGGAGAGAGGAGAATAGATATGTATCAACCTTATTATATGCCAATGGAGTATCAAAATAGTGTAGGAAATGAGCTGAATTTTCAAAGACAATATCATGGGGGCGGAGTGCATCACAATCATGACGGGCATCATCATTCCGGGGGACAGCATCATTTCGGTGGACAGCATCACAATCATGACGGGCACCATAACCATGGCGGACATGGAGGACATGGGGGACATGGGGGACATGGGGGACATGGGGGACATCCAGGATTAAATCTTGGGTCATTAGGCTCGAGCCTGCTTGGCCTTGGTTTAGGGTATTTAGGTGGGGCCGGGCTGGCAAATGCAGCTAATCCAGGAGGTTATGGATTTGGAGGAGGTTATGGAGGATTCCCTGGTTATGGTGGATTCGGAGGATTCCCTGGAGCACCTAGTCAAAGTTTCAATCCATACGGCCCCGGACCTGGCGGCACTTTTGGCGGGGGTATTGGCTTAGGCTATCCGACTGGCGGAGGCCCGGGTTACCCAGGAGTTGGACCGAATATGAACATGTATGGGCAACCGTTCCAGCCATCTCCTAGTTTAAGCGGCTATGGCACATGGTCCCCAAGTGAATATGGCCTGCCTAGTCCAAGGTATGACTGGGGAAGATTTTAATTCTGGCTGCAAGGCAAGAACTACTCCGTTACATTTAAAGAAAGAGCAAGACCATGGGTCCTGCTCTTTTTGGCAATTCATTGGGTTTTCATAAACTGAATTAGGTAAAGCTACCGCTCATACAGTTCAATCGGCAGCCCATCTGGGTCTGCGAAGAAGGTAAATTTCTTGTTTGTTATGGGGTCTACACGGACGTCCTCAACATTCACATGATGATTGGACATATATTGAACTGCCTCTTCGATATCATCTACTTCAAATGCAAGATGCCTTAATCCAGCTGCTTCAGGATAGCTCGGCCGTTCAGCTGGTGCCGGGAACGAAAACAATTCAATTTGATATTGATCATTTACTGCTAAATCAAGCTTATAGGAATCCCGTTCCTCCCGATATACCTCATTTATCGGGGTGAGCCCAAGAACTCGTACATAAAAATCCTTAGATTTTTCATAATCCGAACAAATTACCGCTACATGATGAATCTTATTTAACTTCATTTAACCATATCTCCTTAATCAATCATTCTCCTAAGTCCGATGGCCGTTCCTCTTTTCCGAAGTGGTGGAGGATAGCTTTGACGATGCGTTCAGAAGCGTAGCCATCTCCGTAAGGGTTCGAGGCATGAGCCATCTTGTCATGGGCGACAGGGTCTGACAGCAGCCCATCCGCAAGGTCAAAGATTGTTTCCTCATCTGTTCCTGCAAGTTTTAGCGTGCCCGCTTCAATTCCTTCTGGCCGTTCAGTGGTATCGCGCAATACTAATACGGGTACACCTAGGGATGGCGCCTCTTCCTGGACACCGCCAGAGTCCGTTAAAATCAAATAGGCTCTTGAGGCAAAGTTATGGAAATCGATCACATCTAGCGGCTCGATGAGGTGAATCCTTTCGTGTTTGCCCAGTACACGATTAGCAATCTCACGAACCACTGGATTCATATGGACAGGATACACCACCTGAACATCCACATGCTTTTCAACCAACCGTCGAATCGCACGGAACATATTTTCCATTGGCTTCCCTGTGTTTTCCCTGCGGTGGGCCGTCATAAGAATTAACCGGTCATTCCCAAGTTTGTCTAAAACAGGGTGAGTATAATTATCTCTCACTGTGGTTTTTAGCGCATCGATGGCCGTATTTCCAGTGATATAAATCCCGGCTTCCCGCTTATTTTCCATCAAAAGATTTTGCTTCGATTGGGAAGTTGGCGAGAAGTGAAGATCTGCCAACACCCCTGTCAACTGACGGTTCATTTCCTCCGGGTACGGGGAATATTTATTATGAGTCCGGAGTCCAGCCTCAACGTGTCCAATCGGAATCGAATGATAAAAAGCAGCTAAGCTCGCGACAAAGGTGGTCGTCGTATCACCATGGACCAGGACAATATCCGGCTTGACGTCCGCAAGAACTTGATTGAGCCCTTCTAAACTCCGGGTTGTTACTTCTAGCAAGGTTTGCCGTTCTTTCATTATATTTAAATCATAATCAGGAGTAATTTCAAAAATTTGCAACACCTGATCAAGCATCTCCCGGTGCTGAGCAGTAACCGTAACAATCGGTTTAATATGATCAGGGTATTTCCCTAATTCTTTTACCAAGGGAGCCATTTTTATCGCTTCCGGTCTCGTTCCAAATACAGTCATTACCTTCAATTGATTATCCATAGCGGCCTCCAAGTATCCTTCAATCCATAATATTTCATTCACTAACATGATACCAAAGATTGCTCATTTATGAAAAAATCATATTCTTTCCCTTCCAATGTCACCTTATTGTTTTCTAAAAATTTCTTTGTACAATATTACTTTTCTCGCTAGGGCGAATATATTGCAGAGTAAATTTCGAAAAATACCCAACCTAGGAGTGAATAATGTTTTGAAAAAAAGGGCCCTTATTACCATCCCTATCAGTTTGCTGCTTATTGCGGTCATGGTGGCTTCTATATTCCTAATCAATCTTAAACCACAGGCTGGCAAAATCGCTCAAGCCCAAAAACTTGCGGAATACTCGAAGCCAGCAGTGGTTCGAATCGTAGATTATGCTGTTGTACAATGGCAGTTTAATAATCCGTATGATCCTGAAGTTATCGCCATATTAGAGAAGTTAAATAACCAATCTGTTGTGGGAGGCTCAGGCTCAGGGGCCATTATTAGCTCGAACGGCTATATCGTTACGAATGCACATGTGGTGGAAGCGACCCAACAGGAAGATGCGGAAATTGCCAATGCTGCCTTTGAACAACTAGTAACAATCATCGCGGATTATTTTAAAGTCGACTATGAAACTGCCTATAAATATATGGTCCAGTACACACAATACTCGGGAATTCAAAAGGTTTTAAAAGTAATTTTACCTAGCGGAGATGTCCTTGATGGAGAAGTAAAAAGCTATGGTGCCCCAATTAACGAAGGAAAAGACGTGGCGGTTTTAAAAATTGAGGGCAAAAATCTGCCGACTTTACCTCTTGGTGATTCAGATAATATCCAAAACCAAGATAATGTTTGGGTCAGCGGATATCCTGCTGCTGCCGATTCGGATCTATTATCACCTGATTCGTCGCTGGTTTCTTCGATGAATGCCGGTCAAATTTCGGCTACTTCCAAAAAGACAGATCAAGGAAGCCCGGTCATTCAAATTAATGCGGCTGCCACGCATGGAAATAGCGGCGGGCCGGTCATCAACACAAAAGGGGAAATCATTGGGCTGCTCACCTTTAGGGGTGACACAGTTAATGGCCAGGAAGTTCAAGGCTTTAACTTTGCCGTTCCTGTTAATACGGTCAAAGAATTTGTAAACCAAGCTGGGGCGAAAAATGCAAAGAGCGAAACGGATAAACTTTACCAAGAAGGACTTAATCTTTACTGGGGCGGCTACTATAAGCATGCGTTAGAAAAATTCGAGGCGGTTCAGCGGATTTACCCAAATCATTCCGAAATCAAACAATATATCGCGAATGCTGAGAAGAAAATGGGAAGCAGCAAGACACTCTGGTCCGATTACGCCACAACCTTCTATATCGTGGATGGTGTATCTGGAGTTCTCATTATCATTCTCTTGTTGTTTACCTTTGCTTTTAGGCCGAAGCAGCCAGCTGTTGCTCAGACACTGACTTCTCCAACCCCGACAACGGCAACACCGCCGGAAACAGGGCCAGAAAATACACTAACAGACCTAAATAACGACGGGAAAATCGACGTCCAAGACATCCTCCTCGCCCTCCAAGAGGCACAGAAAAAGCAGAAAAAAGACGAGGAATAATCTGGTGCCTGACACCAATATAATATATTGAGATAAAACCTATAGATTAAGGGGATGTAGTGGAGACTACGTCCCCTTTCTATAAATACGGAATTCAGTTCATGAAGGAGTGATCACAGTGACTGAAAATCTGTTATTAGCTTTTGGGTTAACATTGTTTGCAGGACTGGCAACAGGAATTGGCAGCCTCCTTGCGTTCTTTACCTCACATACCAATACTAAATTTTTATCAGTAACTCTCGGATTCTCTGCAGGTGTGATGATCTATGTGTCGATGGTTGAGATTTTTGTAAAGGCCAAGGTAGCTCTTGTAGATTCCTTGGGCGTTGGATTAGGAAACTGGTTAACGGTCGGTGGATTTTTTGCTGGGATGCTGTTGATCGCCAGCATTGATAAATTTATTCCCAAGCAAAGTAACCCCCATGAACTAAAGAAAGTAGAGGACATGACGAGGGGAGGAAGTACGAGTACTGGAGAAAAACCAGATTTGTTAAAAATGGGCACATTTACAGCCCTCGCAATCGGAATTCATAACTTTCCGGAAGGGATTGCCACCTTCACTTCGGCGCTGCAAGACCCTGCCCTTGGGATTGCCATTGCCGTTGCGATTGCGATTCACAATGTACCAGAGGGCATTGCCGTTTCTGTTCCTGTCTATTTTGCGACAGGGGATAAAAAGCGGGCCTTTAAACTATCATTCTTGTCTGGTTTATCTGAACCAGTCGGGGCATTAGCCGCCTACCTATTCTTAATGCCGTTTCTAAACGAAATCATGTTCGGAATTATTTTTGCAGCGGTTGCCGGGATCATGGTCTTCATCTCCCTCGACGAATTACTGCCCGCTGCAAAAAGATACGACGAGGCACATCTATCAATCTACGGATTAATGGGAGGAATGGCAGTAATGGCCCTCAGCCTGTTATTGTTTATATAAGAGACTGCGGTCGGCTGGTGTTGGGGATGTTGGTGTAGGTGTCAGGCACCATGTGAATTTTTCACATGGTGCCTGACACCTAATTTATGAAGGTCGCTGCTCCATACTGTCCTGTTATCTGGGCGTTCACACCTCATTCAACTGGATGGCTTCCCATATGCTTTGGTCGGTTATGGGACGGCTTGATTGCAGATCTGAGATGGTACGAGCTAGGCGGATAATTTTGATTTGTGTCCGGTTACTCCAGTTATTTTTAAGAGCTAGTCGCTGTAACCTAGATTGTTGTACACCGGTTAAAGGGCTTTTGTCCAATAGGATTTCATAGGGGATTCTTCCGTTACAAACCTCTCTCCCATATCGATCATATTGTCTGTCCCTCGCCTCCTCCACTCGTTCCCGGACAATTTTAGAGGACTCACCTTCCTTTTCATATACAGCAGAGTTAAAATCAATCGGCCCTAAAGTAAGATTAATATCAAAACGATCCCTAAGCGGGCCAGAAAGCCTATTCTGGTAAGCCTTTATTTGCTTCCTTGTACAAGTACAATAATGCGTATTTGAACCTTCATAGCCACAGGGGCATGGATTCATCGCTGCGATTAATATAAACGATGCTGGGTATGTAATGGTCGCATGCGTTCTACTAATCATGATCAACCCATTTTCTAATGGCTGACGGAGCATATCTAAAGTTTTTTTCGAAAACTCCCCGATTTCATCAAGAAACAAAACACCACGATGGGCTAACGATATTTCACCCGGCTTTGGGTATTGTCCTCCTCCGATAATAGAAACTCCTGAAGCGGAGTGATGCGGATTTCGATAAGGCGGCATATTGGATGGGGGATAAGAATTCTGACTCAATTGATACAAACTGATAACCTCAAGTAACGACTCTTTAGTTAGTGAAGGCAAAATAGAAGGGAAAGATTCAGCTAACATGCTTTTTCCACAACCGGGCGGGCCAGTCAGTAACACATGATGTTCTCCTGCCGCTGCAATTTCTAAAGCGTGCTTGGCCCCTTTATGCCCTATAATCTGCTTCATATCTAAATAAGTAATGCTGGTAAATCTCTCGTCCTTTTGTCTTTTTTTATAAGAAGGAACCCATTGTCCTGAAAGATGTGAGATTGCCTCCTGCAAACTAGAAACATAGATAATTTCCATTGGTTCAAGTTCTAATACAGGCAATTCTTCATTAAAAGGGATATAAAGCTTTTGGATCCCTAGTTTCTTTGCAGCAAGGATAGCAGGCAGCATCCCTTCGACTGGCTGAATGGAGCCATCTAACGATAATGCTCCCAGGAATCCTGTATCCTCGGCAACTATTATATCGAGTTCATGCAAACTCTGCAGAACCGCTATCGCCATCGGCAAATCAAACATGGAACCATACTTTTTTTGATCTGCAGGTGATAAATTAATGGTAATTTTCTGGCCTGATAGATGATAGCCTAATGTTCGAAGCGCAGCAATGATACGCTCCTTGGATTCCTTCACCGCCGCATCCGGCAGACCGACAATTTTAAAGGAATCGTTCCCTACATAAGAGCCAACCTCTACATTTACACGATATCCTTTTAAGGCGATACTCGTTACTTTAGCCCACATCTCACATCCTCCTTATCGAGCATGTGAATTTTTCCATCTTCCCAAAAAAACTTGTCTGTGGATAGTGCGTTTAGATAATTTTCATAGTGTGAAAGGGGCGGATCGGGAAAATAGGAAAGAAGTGGTTGGGGGTCAATTAAAGGGATACTCTCACCGAAGATATAGGCCCGGCAGCTGCTCCAAGGATAATCCTCAGGATTTACCACCATCCCTGCTGAAGTTGGATTTAAATGAATGTATTTACTTACGTCTATCTCGTATTCAGGAGAATTAAGAAGTACATCACCGTATCGCTTTTCGAACACATGACCAGAGAAATTATATTTTTTATTAATATATTTAGCGAATTTAGTGTTGAGATGTTTCATGATTGTACTTAGCGGGGTTTCTAGTGTTTCAAGCTGCAGGTGGATATGATTCGTCATTAAGCAGTATGTGTGAAGGTTAAAGGGATAACGCTCTTTTGTTTCTTTCAATAGGGCCAGATACTTCTCAAAATCATCATTGTCGAAAAAAAGGGAACTTCTTCTAATGCCTCTGCTCGTAACATGATACTTCGCACCTTTGTACCAAAGGCGAACACTGCGAACCATTGTAAATCACTCCTTAAAAATTAATGGGGCGGGATAAAAACAGGTGGAATCGAGGGAGATAGGGGTAGATGTGTGAAGATGTGGGAAAGACCGCTCCCCCATACAGGAAACGAAAAAGTATACCACTAAAACATTGATTCGACACCACTTCCCAAAATCCTGCACAACACACCAAAATTCACGATAACCAAATAACATTCAGCACCACACCTTTTGTCCACCCAGCAAAGACAAGTGTCCACGTATGGTGCCTGACACCATTTATCACCATAACACCATAAAAGATGTATAAAAAGACCTAAAATGTAATATTTATTTTGTATGGCTTTATTTTTCTTACTTTTTATTTGGGGGTGGTTGTCTCTGAACGCGGTAAGAATCATTCAATGGCTGTTGGGTGGATTGCTTCTCATCTATGGGATTTATCTTATTTTTGGAGTGCAGGAGTTCTTTGGAACCTTAGCTATAATCGCGGCCTTTTTTATCTTTCCGAGTATTGGAAAAGGACCAAAAGGATCTGATAGCAATGATTATGTAAATGATTATCACAATGATTCAGACTACTCGAATGATAATGGCGATACCGATTCTGGCGGGGATTCTGGCGGGGATTCCGGTGGAGACAGCGGCGGGGATTAATAACCACTAATACGCACACTCAAAACCACCCTTGCCATCAGTGACAAGGGTGGTTTTTTGACCTTAACTATACCAATTTTACTTATTTTTAGCATAATAGTACAAGAACCAGACTGCATGATTTTGCTCATCGGCGGCCGCTCTTCGAAATGCTTCTTTTATAGTTGGATCCGAAGTACCATCAGCGACTTCCAGGTAAAAATCCACCGTGAGTTGCTCATCTTGCAAGGCAAATTCTAGTCCATTTAGGTAAACATCAGGACATTCCTCGCTGAGCTTTGGTTGTTGTGGCTTTCGTCCGGTTAGCTGAGTATAAATGTGTTCAAATTGTTTATGGTGTTTTATTTCATCTTGGCGTATTTCAAGGATTTGACCTTTCTCCTTCTCATTGGAAGCTAATTTTGCTAATTTGCTATAACAATGGATAGCGTTGTACTCACCATGAATCGCTTTTTCCACTTCTCTAATCAATTTATTATTTTGTCTATATAAAGCATCGTAATAATTCGTGTACGGATACATAGTAAAACCTCCCCCGTTTTCTCTCAAAAATATCCTACGTGAGACGAGACTCTAGGGTGCTTACTATTCTGTACTTTTCACTAAAAACAATATGAAAATATCAACGATGGTGCCTGACACCCGTTTAGGATTTTACACTTTTAGAAAGAATGGGTTAAGGGATGCTTTCAGAAGTAAGCGGAATTTCTAACGAATCAAAGTACTTACTATTTTTATTGATATTAGCTTCCTAAACTGCTTATGCATCAGCAACGAAATAAATCTCAAACCATATGATAATGATTGGATTATTTACGGACGTAGATTTACTTAGTATCACGTTCGGGTCCTAACTCAGCATACTCTTCCCATACAAAATCTGATAAAACGGAGGTTTCTACATGAAAATGAAGGTATTAGGTTTAGCCGCGGCGATTCTTTTTATCCTGAGTGGCTGCTCCATGCTAAATGAGGCGAAGGATACTCTCTCCTATGTAAATGATGCATCGGACTATCTAAATAAAGCGACAGCTTTTGCAAATGATGCTCCATCTATTGCGCAACAAGCCGTAAGCGATCAGCAGGCCACAAAAAAACTGCAAACGATGCTTCAAGAAATGAAACAAGAAATCAATTCATTCAATAAACTTCAAGCACCGGAAATAGCAGCCGACTTACATCAGCAACTTGTTGACCAAAACAACAAATTAACTGCTGGCATAGATCTATATTTAAAAAATATCCATAACGGGTTACTCGACCCTTCTACCCTTAAAAACACAGAAATTTTTCAAAGTGTCCAAGAAATAAGCAACATCCTTGATCAAATAAAACAACTTGGTCAGTAACAGCGAATTCGAACCCTTAGTTTAAGTATTCTATGAATGTGGTCACATTGAATGGAACTTCTCAATGTGGCCCATTTCATTTTTTGTATTCTCCTAAATAAAATAGGCTTAATGATCTTGTGGTACCTTATACAAGATTAAATTCCACGTTTTATCATCAATAGATCCGAAGGTGACCCGGTAATCCTTTTTTTGATACACAAGCGTTTTCCCTGTCTTTTTCCCTTTTGTCGGGTTCCCCATTTTCGCTAAAATCTCTTCTCTGGTGATTCCAATCTCGACGTGAAACATGTAAAGTGTTTTTAATTCATCTTCATCAATTACGACCCGTCGATTTTTTATCGTATAGACATAGGTATGGATATCTTCGTGATCATGCATTTCTTCATATTTGCCCCAAACTTTTTCGACATCTGCTAAGTGGATTTTTTTATCTAATCGCAGCGGCGTTCCCACCAGAATCCCCTTTTCAAATCCTTTGATTGTTTCTTTATCTAAAACGATGACATTATCTTTGGATGTGTTGGTGTGAGGTATCTCTTGGGCACATGCCGCCATTAGTGATACCAGCATAATCGCCACTCCCAGCATTCTCCATTTCTTCATAAACCAATCCCCGCCTCTCGATGGCCACTAAAAATAGCATACCATATTTGTTCATATCCAAGAATTTGATGTTATGATAGTAGCAATATTAGAAATTAGCATTTAACACGCGGGGAGTGTCTCCCCCAGAGGGACAGCTGTCCACGAGCGGTGCCTGACACCAAACTCTACACCAACACTTACACCAAACACTTACACCAAACACTTACACCAAACACTTACACCAAACACGAAAGGAGATGGATAGGGCTATGAGTTCTTTTATTCAGGAACGGGAAGGTATTTTTCATGGGGTTTGCCCGCTTGATTGTCCGGATCAGTGTGGGTTACTTCTACATAAGGAAAATGGGAGAATTATTAAAGTGGAGGGTGACCCCGAACATCCGGTCACCAAAGGGCATATTTGCAACAAAGTCCGAAATATGACAGAACGGATTTATGATGAAAATCGCTTGAAATACCCGCTAAAACGCACCGGCCTTAAAGGTGAAGGCAAGTTCGAACGAATCAGCTGGGCGGAAGCGATCGAGACCATTACCTCCCGGTGGAGCAATTTAATAGAATCTAACGGACCGGAAAGCATCCTTCCCTACAGTTTTTACGGAAACATGGGCCGGCTTAATGCCGAGGGAATGGACCGCCGTTTCTTCCATCGACTCGGGGCTTCCCGATTAGATCAAACCATTTGTTCCGCAGCAGGCTCAGAAGGCTATAAGTACACCATGGGCGGCAGCATCGGCATCGACCCGGAAGATACAGTTGATTCAAAGCTCTTCATTTTTTGGGGAATTAATGCGGCCAGCACCAACATGCATCAAGTCGCCCTTGCTCAAAAAGCCCGGAAACAACACGGGGCTAAAATCATCGTTATTGATGTTCTCAAAAATCAAACTGGCAGATTAGCAGATTGGTTTATTCCGATTTTGCCTGGCACGGACAGTGCCCTCGCTTTGGGAATGATGCACATTCTATTTGCCGAAAACCTGGTCAACCAAGACTTTTTAGAAAAGTATACAATCGGTCACGAGGAACTGCGTGAGCATGTCATCCAATATGACCCAATTACCGTTTCTGCGATCACAGGTGTCCCAGTAGAGGATATATACAAACTGGCCCGCATGTACGGTGAAACATCACCTGCGTTTATTCGCATCGGTAATGGTCCCCAGCATCATGACAATGGCGGCATGTTCGTCCGGACAATCTCCTGCCTTCCCGCCCTTACAGGCCAATGGCTTGTCAAAGGCGGCGGTGCAATCAAAGGAAATTCGGCCTATCTGGCACCGAATACCGTGCACTTGCAACGACCGGATCTATTGAAAAATAAACAGACCCGCGTGATCAATATGAACCTTCTCGGTGACACGTTACTTGCTCTAGAACCGCCAGTGAAGTCACTTTATGTGTACGGCTCAAATCCTGCCGTGGTAGCACCTAATACAAATAAAGTCAGAAAAGGTCTAGCGCGCGAAGATTTATTTACGGTGGTCCATGATTTATTTTTAACCGAAACAGCCAAATATGCGGATATCGTTTTACCGGCAACATCCTCTTTTGAAAACACTGACATGTACACATCGTATTGGCATCACTACATTCAGTTGCAGCAGCCGATCATTGAACCATTTGCTGAGTCAAAATCCAATGTTGAGGTGTTCCGATTGCTTGCCGAGGGGATGGATTTCACGGAACCACTCTTTCAGGAAACGGAAGCGGTGATGATTGCACAAGCCTTGGATAATCCACGCAACCCTTATTTAAACGGGATTAGCTATGAATCATTAGTGGAACAAACATTCATGAAGGCCAAGGTAAAACCGATATTTCCTGGCAAACTGCCAACCCTTAGTGGAAAAATTGAATTATTTTCTGAGAAGATGAAAAAGGATGGGTATCCCCCATTGCCAACTTACATACCTTTAGAGGACAATGGGGACCACCGATACCAATTTGTTCCGGGCCCAAATCATAATTTCTTAAACTCTACCTTTTCCAACAATCAAAAACATATGACATTGGAAAAAGAGCCGAAAGTCTATATGAATCATCTTGATGCTTTATCGGAGGGAATTGAAGATGGCGATATGGTTCGAATCTGGAACCAGCGCGGTGAATGTGAATTGAAGGTTTCTGTGGGTGAGCAAGTCCTGCCAGGAGTCGTGGTGACGCAAGGTCTTTGGGCCGATACAGCCAATGCCGACGCGAAACAGCTAGTAAACGCACTTACTCCCGACCGAATCGCCGATATGGGCGGCGGCGCCACCTTCTTCTCAGGGCGTGTAAGTGTATCAAAAAGATAAAAATGGTGCCTGACACCAATTTGGGTGTCAGGCACCAACTTAAACTTAAAATTAAACTTAAACTTAACTCGCCTTATATCCATGCCCAATCATCTCGTGGACATTGTGGACGGTGACGTAGGCGTTCTTGTCTGTTTCTTTTATTATACTTTTCAGTTGGACGATTTCCTGCTTATTGATGACGATGTAAAGGACTTCTCTGTTCTGCCCTGTGTAGCCGCCGCGCCCGTCTAGCACCGTTAACCCTCGGGACATTCGACTCGTAATATTGGTCAACACCTGCTCCGGCGTATTCGAAATAATCAGTACGGCTACCTTTTCATCCAATCCCTCAACAATGAAATCGATCGCTTTCGCCCCAATAAACACAATCAACAGCGTATACATCCCTTTTTCTAATCCGATAATGAAAATCGATCCCACTACGACTACAATGTCAATAATCAGCATCCCCTTGCCGATGCTCCAGCCTAGCAATTGGTTGGTCAGTCTTGCTAAAATCGTTGATCCTCCCGATGTTCCTCCCGTCCGGAAAATCAGCCCCAACCCTACTCCAACCAGCAAACCAGCAAAGATCGATGCCAAAAATGTATCCTCGGTCAGTCGA
Organism: Neobacillus sp. KR4-4; assembly: GCF_042136325.1. NCBI lineage: Bacteria > Bacillati > Bacillota > Bacilli > Caryophanales > Bacillaceae > Neobacillus > Neobacillus sp. KR4-4. Next base: position 164,525 of record NZ_JBHHJU010000007.1, on the reverse strand, counting down.
TGCCCAGCATCCTCCGTTACATACAAACACAACGAGCAGGCTGCAATCGAAATTAGCGTATATATAAAGGTTCTTTTTTCAAAAAATTTATACCCCACCGCTAACAGCGCCACATTCAAGACAAAATTTACGACACCTGGTGACCAGTCAAACAAATAGTGGGCAATAATCGTAATCCCTAAAATGCCGCCTTCTGAAAGATGATTGGGAATCGTAAAATAATTGACCCCTAAGGCAAAAATGAGCGCCCCTAGTAAAATATATAAAATATCCTTTACCGTCCTCTTCATAAAAACCATCCTTTGTTTCTCCTTATATCACCTAATCTTACCCTAAGAAATGTTAGCCATCAATTAACATTTGCGCCATAAGAAACAAAAAAAATACTGCAAGAACCCAATCATTCTCGCAGCATTTTTTCATCATTTGATGGTGTCAGGCACCAAGTTCTTCGCTTTTAAAGGCTTTGTTCAACCAGTTCTTCCCTTCGACTAAGCGTGTGACGAGCATTGCACACACGGTGTTTCCGGTGGAGTTGAGCAGTGTCGCCGGGGCATCAATGATCGTACTGATTACGGCGATAATGGGCAAGGTTTCTGGCGGGAAGCCATACACACTGATAATTAGCATCTCACCAATCATCCCGCCGCCAGGAATCGCCCCCATCACCGCACCGACTAAAAAGGCAACCGCTAAGATGCTTAAAATATTCGGGATACTCGTTAAATCCTTCCCGAACAACGCAAATAAGAAGACGATTTTCAGCACACCGCCAAACACGGATCCATCCTTATGCGTATTCGCACCAAGCGGAATAATCGTTTCGGCGATATCCTTTGGCACCCCCATCTTTCGAACGGTGGCCAAGTTGACCGGAATACATGCAGCACTTGAGCAAGTGGCAATCGCTGTAACCGATGGTGTAATCGCATGTTTCCAAAAAACCTTCACACCGTCCTTGCCCCCGGCAATAAAGGCATACAGGGTGAAGAATCCGAAATAATAAATCACGGCAAGTATCAGATATAATACAAAGGAGCGGGCATACCCCTCTAGAATTTGCGGCCCAAGTTCACCAATCACCGTAGCAAAATAACAGCCTAGTCCAATCGGTGCATAGTACATAATAATACTGACCATCTTCATCATGACTGCCGTTGCAGCCGATAAAAAGTTAGCCACAGGTTTTGCTTTTTCCCCAACCATCGCAGTGGAAATCCCAAATAGCAGCGAAAAGACAATCAATTGCAGCATATTACTTCTTGATAACAATAAATTGAAATCTCCTACAGTAAAGGTGGCAACGAGATGGTCAAGAAACGACAATTTCTCAGGATTATTCTCAAAAGATGTTTGGCTCATTACCGCTTTAATCGAAGCGATATCGGCATGTTCAATCGGATGAATGATGGAGGCGCCTGTTAAGCCCAAAATCGCTGCCACTGAAGCTGTTACTAAGAACACAACCAAAATACTGCCCATGATTTTTCCAAGCCGTTTCATCCCATTCATATTGGCAATCGCAGAAGCAATGCTGAAAAACACTAATGGGACGATCATCATGAACATTAAATTTAAGAATAAATCCCCAAACGGCTTAACAAGTGCAGCCTTTGGTCCAAATATCAAACCTGCCGCCCCGCCCACGATAATAGCAGTTAGCAAGATAAGGGTAAATCGATAATTTTTATAGAATAATTTCAAACCTTTCACAGCCCTTCAATATGTACCTATGAAAATCATACCTAAGTTCGACGGACAGGTAAATGAGCAATTAAGTCTAAACCTTGAAACTTATGAACGAAAAATACTTTAACAAAAATGCACATCCCCTATAAATCTACAAATTTCGAACACGGACAAGCACGGATATTGTCTATATTTTTGTATTTATATTCATTTATTAATAGAACTCCCTTCCATACAATTAAGATAGAAATGGAGGGATTATTCTGAAAAAATTCATAAAAGTATTGATTGCACTAACACTGTTCCTAACGATCCTCATACCTTTTCAAACGGTTTCCTACGCAGCCTCTACATCTTCTGCAACCGTAAATACGAAAGCGCTAAATGTACGTGAAAAGCCTACGACGCATTCCAAGAAAAAAGGCGTCCTCAAAAAAGGCACCAAAGTAACAGTTTATTCGAAAACCAAATCGGGCTGGTCGCAAATTAAATACAAGTCTAAAAAAGCGTATGTGTCCACAAAGTATTTGAAGTTTATTACCAAACGGGCCAGCTTCTTGATCGATAAGACCAAAGTCTATACCTATAAAGGGACGGAAGGAAGCTACCAATTAATCCCGACAGGAAAAAAATATGATTCTTGGGATATTTGGTACTACGCCACTTCTTCTGATAAGCAAAAATTCATTGTCGGCGAAGACAGTAAAGGACTCTATACCGGGTATATTGACTCCGAATATTATATCGATATCAAATATCCTGCGAAGGTCGGCCTGAAATGGGATATCGGCTATGAGGGAGAAGGACAAGCTCGGATTACCTCCTTAAAAAGGACGGTGAAAACGCCAGCTGGGACGTTTAAAAACTGTATCGAGGTAAAGGAAGATTCTGGGTATATTTACTACTATGCGAAAAATATCGGGCAGGTGAAAACAGTACGTGACGGAATAACCGTCATGGAGTTAGTAAGTTTGAAGAAAAAGTAATCGTTTATGCATCCAACTAAACAATAAAAGAGCATCACTAGCAAACTTGTGATGCTCTTTTTTTATGGATGGCTGCTCTACACTTCCATCTATACTATTATGAAATCTTTTGATTCAGTTGTATTTCCATATCGTATAAGGCATTTTTAAAGTCTTCCCTTAGCCAGAAATAGATTTTAGACGGTTTAAACTCCTTAATACAACGGTTTAGATCCTCTTTCAGTTCCTCGGGAATCTCCCAATTAGTACGGCCAACGATACTAGGGATTAATGCAACAAACTCTTTTAATTGGCAATATTTATTGTCCGGCAGTAACTCTAAAGCAATGGATAGTGCTTCTTTTATGCATACAGGATCTTTTAAATAAACCAAATTAAACAACCCCTTCCAAATTTACATCTTAATTATTTCACACCTTCCGTTCATAATTTGATGAAATTTGTTAATTGCAGGGTGATTTTTTTGTCAAAAACAATCATTTCCGGTAAAAAAAGGTCTGTTCCAATACAGACCTTTTTTCACTATAATTCACCCAAGTCCTTGGGTCTAATTTCAGTAGTTTTCATATAATATAGGATAGCATCAACAATTCTTTTAGAAGCATTTCCATCCCCGTATGGATTGGAGGCTTTTGCCATCGCATCATGAGCCTCTTCATTACTTAACAGCTCATCTGCCAAGTTAAAAATAACTTCTTCATCAGTTCCTGCAAGCTTTAACGTCCCCGCCTCAACACCTTCCGGGCGTTCAGTAGTATCTCTAAGGACCAATACAGGTACTCCCAATGATGGTGCTTCCTCTTGAACTCCACCTGAATCAGTTAAGATCAAGTAAGCTCTAGATGCAAAATTGTGGAAGTCGATTACATCTAATGGCTCAATTAAATGAATCCCACTGTTCTGACCTAGAATCTTATCGGCAATTTGGCGTACTACTGGATTCATATGTACTGGATAGACCACTTGAACATCATGATGTTTTTCAACCAATCTTCGAATCGCTCGAAACATATTTTCCATTGGTTCACCCAAGTTTTCTCTTCTATGAGCCGTCATTAATATTAACCGGTCCTGTCCAAATTGTTTTAAAATTGGATGAGAGTACTGTGGTTTGACCGTTGTTTTCAAGGCATCAATTGCCGTATTTCCTGTTACAAATATATTGTTCTCGGATTTGTTTTCCTGTAACAAATTTTTCTTTGAAACAGCAGTAGGAGCAAAATGAAGGTCAGCCATAACTCCAGTAAGTTGCCGATTCATCTCTTCTGGATAAGGAGAGAACTTGTTCCAAGTACGTAGACCCGCTTCTACATGGCCGATTGGAATAGAATTATAAAAGGCAGCTAAACTTGCTACGAATGTAGTAGTGGTATCCCCATGAACCAGAACGATATCTGGCTTTGCTTCCTGAAGTACTTGGTTTAATCCTTCTAGAGCTCTCATCGTTACATCCGTTAATGTCTGGCGATCTTTCATAATATTCAAGTCATAATCGGGAATGATTTCAAATATTTCTAACACTTGGTCCAGCATTTGCCGATGCTGTGCTGTTACAGTCACAATTGATTGAATCGTTTCATAGTTCTTTTCTAGTTCCTTAACTAAAGGCGCCATTTTTATAGCCTCTGGTCTCGTCCCGAATATGGTCATTACTTTAATTTTTTGATTCATGACTAGCTCCCTCATTTTCCGTATTTCATTAGTTATTTAATGAAATAGTAACATTATTATTATGAAGATCTAAAACGATCTCATACTTTTTAGTTTTAAAATAGTAATAAAGGGAATCGTTTGAAATAAGCGATGCACTTTCCTTTAATTGATCCCACTGTTCTTTGGTTGTATCAATATTGCTAATATTAATGGATTCAGCTTTATTCTCTTGGTTTATTGAAAACTGAGCACTATAAACGGAATAAGTCAGCGTTTTCATACCATTATCAAGAATCTTCTCATCATCTAAGCCAATTAACTTTGATTTAACCTCTTCATAGTCTGAATTGAGACAGGTAAGAAAGTATTCATAAGCATTGGAGAATCTCACAGGAAATAGAGGGAGAAACTCCTCTATTTCCTTTTGAGTGACTGGAATATCCTCTTCCAATATTTTAATATTATCAACATTAGTATAACCAATTGTGTCATTATTTGTTCTTACTTTATAGGAATTTCCCTTTTGCTCTAAAACACGTAGTTTTTGAGTGAACTTCATCGGTTCGCTGGGAGTTTTCATTTCATAGTCACTGTACAGGTCTGAATGCCCAGTAATCACCATACCGTCTTTATTTACTTCCTTTGCTCTAGATTCTTGCGGTTTTTCTTTTTTACCTTCTTCACTGACCTTTTTTGTCTTTTCTGCAGGAATGGGATCCTTTATTAAAAAATCATCAAGATATCTTTCAATTCCTTTGACTGGCTGGATACCAAACATAAAGGAAGCACTAATGATTACCGCTAGAAAAAGTAAGATGAATTGCAAAGAAAAAAGAAAATTGCTATTATTTTTTACCTGTTTCTTTTTCTTTAGTTTTGCTTGTCTTCCGGAATGATTATCTACAACCGGGGCTTCTTCTATATATTGCCGTCCAAGCATTTTTGTCCGGTACTCTTTCTTTTCGGTCTCGGTTAAGGCATTAAACCATTTAATAAACTCACTATATTCTTTAATAACAACGTTAGCCTCATCGAACTTTTCCATTCTACCAAAATGAATCCACATCACACGGTCACAGAATGCCTGAACCTGTGAGATTGAATGACTGATGAAGACAATCGTGTTCCCTTTACTTTTAAATTCATTCATCTTGTCCAGACACTTTTGATAGAAAGTCTGATCTCCCACCGAAAGGGCTTCATCAACAATTAATATATCTGGATTGGTGTGAATAGATATAGCAAAGCCCAAACGGGACTTCATCCCACTTGAATAGTTTTTCACAGGCTGGTTAATAAATTTTCCAATATCAGCAAACTCAATAATATCGGATTTTAGCTTTTGAATCTCTGACTTACTTAAACCATGCATTAAACACTTTAGATTAATGTTTTCTAATCCCGTCAATTGGTTATTTAAACCCGCTGCAATAGCAATTAGAGAGGTTTCTCCATTAATTTCTATTTCTCCGGAAGACGGTGGGATAATTTGTCCGAGCAAATTAGAAAGGGTGGATTTCCCTGAGCCATTAAGACCAACAATACCAATGGCTTCCCCTTCATAAATCTCAAATGATAGGTTTTTCAAGGCATAAAAGCTATCCTTATTATTTTTAAATGAGATAATCTCCATTAATTTATCGGACTGTTTTTTATATAAACTAAAACTTTTTGATACATTAGAAAAAGCTATTTTCGGCCTCATTTTTTAAAGCCTCCAATTAAATATAGTCAACAAACTTATGACGAAATTTCAAATGTGAACTTGAAGCAATGAATAAAATTAATAAATTAATAGTCCAAAAATACAAACTGTAGGCTAAGTCATTAAAAAACCAACCTCCGCCTAATAAAGAGTACCTAAACCCCTCAATAATGTAGAAAAATGGATTTAGTTGAAGTATTTTTAGAATAGGGCCTGGCAGACTGTCTACATTCCAGACAATCGGTAAAACATACATCATTAGCCTCATAATTGATTGCACAATTGTTTGTATGTCTCTAATAATGGTTGTAAACGTTGATAATAATAAAGTTAATCCATACAGTAAAGAATATAAGCAAAGCAAGTAATAAGGTAATTGTATTAGGTAGATCCCTGGGAAACTTTTATTGAAAAAAATTATTGCCAGTGTAAGGATCATCATGATAAAAAAGGAAAAAGAATTTCCTACAATTTTTATAGATGGTAATACACTAACAGGAAATTTCATTTTCGAAACTAAGTTTATATTAGAATAAACACTATTCGACCCTTGTGTTATTGCTAAATTAATAAACAACCATGGTACGATGCCAGCTATAAGCCACAAGAAAAACGGGGTCTCTCCTACAGAAGACCCCCCACCTCTTATTCCAAAACCAAAGACAAACCAATAAATACCAATCTGAATAATAGGATTAAATAATTGCCAAAAGGCACCTAAATAATGCATCGTATATTTACTTTTTTCTTCATAAAAACTTAATCTAAATATCAAATTCAAATGAAGAAGTTGTTCCTTCATGATTTGCCAGATAAAGTTCATACAAGGCTAGCTTCCTTCTTTAGAAATTCATATAAATTTCCATAGTTCATATATTCAACATCACTAGAAACAGCCGTAACCACATTCTTTGTGTCAAAAATTCTTTTATTATTCATTTTCACTAAATCAGTTTCCCCAAATAATTTAAATTCATCATGATCAGAAAGTACAACGATTAAATCAGAACCGCTTACGGCTTCTTCCATGCTTGCAATAACCCAATTAAGTTGAACATGTGGATCATAAGCTCTTACTTCAAATTGACCTTGCTCTTTAAGCATTTCATAAATTTCCATCGCAGGACTTTCTCGGATATCATCAACATTTCCTTTATAAGTTAAACCAAATACTGTTACTACTTTACCATCTACATTTTTCATTAGTTTATTAACATTTTCTACAACATATTCTGGCATAGAAGTATTGATAGAACGTGATAGATTAATTAACTGAGCTGTCTCAGGAGCTTTAGCAACAATAAAATATGGATCAACTGCTAAACAATGCCCACCTACTCCAGGACCAGGTGTATGCAAATTAACACGAGGATGCTTGTTTGCCATATTAATAACATCTAGTGAATTTATCTCTAACTCATTACATACTTTCGCTAGTTCATTTGCCAAAGCAATATTAACATCTCTAAATGTGTTTTCCATTAACTTAGACATCTCTGCGGTTTTAGCATTCGTTTTGATAATTTCACCTTTTACAAAGGTACTGTACACCATTGCCCCAGCTTCGGTACATTCTGGTGTAATCCCACCAACAATCCGATTGTTATAAATAAGTTCATGCATGATTTGACCAGGTAATACTCTTTCTGGACAGTGAACAAGAAAAATATCTTTACCCACAACGAAACCGGCAGCCTCTACTAAAGGTTTAACTACATCATCCATACTGCGTGGCCCAATAGTAGATTCGACAATAATAACATTTCCTTTTTCTACGTAAGGCAACACTGAATTAACTGCACTAACTACATACGTAAGATCACATGACTTGTACTGGTCATTATGATTTGGTGTTGGAACAGAAATAATAAAAGCATTGGCCTTCTCTGGCTGCATTGAAGCTCTAAAAGTTCCCTTTTCGATTACTTCCTCTAAGGCTTCTTGTAGTCCAGGTTCTTCAATATGAATTTTTCCGCTATTCAACGAATCTATTACTTCCTGCTTAACGTCAATACCCACAACTTCAACATTATGTTTTGCAAACATGATTGAAGTTGGTAAACCTATATATCCTAAGCCTATTGTACAAATTTTCATTTTTTTACCTCCGAATTTTATATATTACTTACTAATCTATCTATATATATTTTAAAAGTTGTTTTGTTTTGTTTTTTAATAGTCTTTTATATTTCCAATTTCAAAAAGTTCTTCAACTCCCTGAAAAATTGTAATCCTGAGTATGTTATCTTTCACAATTCAAAGTATTTCCATTCCAAACTTTTCTAAAAATAATTAATACTTTGCCTTATCACATTTTGTAATTTAATGTAAAATAAGTACCACATAATATTACACTTTATTGTCGGAAATTAAAACATGGTTAAACTTTTTACAATCAATTACCAAATTAACAAGTTGAATTTCGTAAAACGAAAGACAAAAGATCCTTTAATATGGTAAGGGAAAATACTAATCGACAACAAAACTAATAATAAAACAAAATTAAAAAAAGTAAACTCGCATAATTGTTAATTCAATAAATAATACAGGTTTTTTTGTCCCATTTAGTTAAATCTCTTCATTTATTGTCGTTTATAGGAATATCACTCTGTGCTTCATCAAGCTATTTCTCGAACCTCAAAAGATTCGATCACAATCGAGCCCTTTTTATTGAATAATTCTCCTGTAACCGTCAAGGTTTGCTTTTTTCTACGAGAGGAAGTTTTTAGATTAGAATATAAGGTATTAAATGCCACATTTCCTTCTGTCCATTTTCCAATGGCTTTTACATAAATATCATCCACTGCATATAGGTCAGTTTCGAAAACAAAATTCTTATTAGAATCATTTACTGAAGTGAAGGAAGTAATTAAACCATTTCCTAAACGAAGGCTAACAGTTTTTGTTCCACCCCCTTGAAAAAAACCGTTAATCGTTACTTTTAGTTTTTGCCCCTTTTGAACAAATGAATCCCCTTTGAGATCATGAATAAGATTTTTGTTAATGGTATTGAAAGACACTTCACCTAAAACACCTTTATGTGTGACTTTATCAATAAAGGTGGTAGGATGAACTTTTAGTATTGGTGTATAATCTTCACTCTGGCTAATTTCCGTGCTGAAGGCAACTTGTTTAATATCTTGCACATTATTTTCATATAGGTTGTCATCATTATACCAGGTGGAAGAAGCGGTTACGTTCACTCCAACTACCTTTGAATTTATAATCCAATTTTTCATTACATGTAAGCGAGATGAATTTTGAATAGTTAAACCTACTCGATTCCCGTCTAGTTCTGAGTAGTCCAAATGCCCAGTAGACATGTTATACAGTAACACGCCTGTTTCGGTACAATTTTTAATAATAGTGTGATTTGGATCTTTGTAACTTTGAGTTGGATTGTTAAAGCCGATGGTGCACACACTATTCGAATAAATCCTTATACCAACTCGGCAATTTTCAATGATTCCACCCTCAACATACAGACGAGTAAATATATCCATGTTTATCCCTGCAAAACCACAATTTTCCACATGGACATTTTTTGCCCAAAGATTCGTATAAGTTTGAGCGACGATTCCGCTTCGTCCCAAACTGTTTGCAAAGTTTTGTACTTTTATATCTTGAACGGTTACACTCATATAATCCGAAAAAGACAGCGCATAGGGTAGATTTTCTTTCCTCCCACCATCAAATTTAACGGTAGGTATTCCGTTTGCATCTTTCTTCCCAATGATTTCAATTCTATTTTTACTTATCACATTCGAAATAGAAGCCGATTGTTCGTACTTCCCTGCTTCTAAATCCACTATAATTTTCCCATCAATCACTGAGTAATTATTTTTGATTGTGTCAAAAGCTCTTTGTACGGTTTGAAGTGGAGCAGATTTAGATAAACCATTATTTTTGTCATTGCCAGTTGTTGATACATAGATCGTTAAAACTGTTGCTATATCCACCTTGTTCGCCTTTTCAGCCAATAGTTCATTGATATTTTCGGAATTAGACCATCCGTCTTTTTCTTCAATAATCTTGTCTAAACGTTCCGCATTTCCAACCTTATATCCAAAAGCGAAAGATAAGAACCAAATAATAAAATTGACTAAGAAATTTCTACGTTTCACAATATCACCCATTTAAAAATATATTATCAGGGATCCATTTATTTAGTTACTAATTTTCTCTAACAGTTTTTCCATCAATATAATCTATCCATCTGTTAAGAATAGTTTTCACCTTAGGATCTTGATCTATTGCGTATACTGCCATCAGTAAATGAACATGAGTTACATGATAACCCCATCTTGCAACATTTGGAAAACCACCATCAGTTGTATAGTGGGTTAAATCGTACGCTGTTCTATTTCCTAAATCATATAATGGTAACATTCGTTTAAGGGTTTTTAATCCTTCTAAGAAATAAAATTCTACTAATACATCATTAGAAGTCTTATATAAATCATATAATCCGAGTAAGGAATATATAAAGCCATTCAAAACATAACTTGCAGGTTCAGTAGGATACTCTTCATAAAAGAGATATTCATTCTCAAACCTTCTAAGGACTCCACCATTTTCAACTGGGATTGCATATATCTTGAACCCTTCTAATGCTGAATCTAGATACTTTCTTTCCCCAGTTATATGAAATGCTCTTGTCAAAACTGATATAGATAATCCTTGCCCCAAAGAAGAACACCATGGGGAATTCATCACTTGGGTTCTACCTTTATAATACATATGGTCAAAATATGAAGCCCAACTTCCATTTTCATTTTGATTTTCAAGAAGCCAATCTGCTACTTTTAGGAATATTTGTTTATTTACTTCTTGATTACTTATTAAATATAAACCGTGGTGTTGTAGACCATAATGGGCAATAGTAATTGGGTAATGATATGTCCCCCATCTAAAGTTCGTTTTAGGAATGCCTTTTTCATCAAAACTTACATTCCACTTTTCTACACTGATTTTATCGAAATTTAGGTAAATTCCTTTAAAGTCATACTCTGACATTTCTCTTACTCTAACATTAGAATAAGAGACTTTATATGTGTCAAACTCCTTAACCCAAGTCCCGTACCAATTTAGACCATCAAAAAGTGGGGTAGCTTCTATATATAATTTATCATTTATGAATTTACCATGTAATATTTTATCTTCTTTATTCAATATAACCTTTACATCTTTGACCATTCTTACCAATCCTCGCTGTTTATTTTTCATTTAATTAGTTAAATGGACGACTACTAAATATCTAGAATAGGTTTCTTAATTGGGAACATACCGTTTCTAATCCATAATTGACTTGGGGAAATGATTTTATAGTCTCCTCTAGGACTGCCTTTTTATGATTTTTATGAATAAAAGAACAGGCCTCTGAGGTTGATTCAAATATATATTCCTTCGGAAAAATTGTATTTACCCCTTCTCTTCTTATAACGACAGGATAGGCACCTGATGCCATTCCTTCTATTGGTGCCATATGAAAGCTTTCATAATCACTTACAGAAAGAACAAATCCAATTTTTCTTAGCCATTCAGATACATCTCCCCATCCTTCAAAAATAACATTTTTCTTATATGGGGCGTTCTCTATTTTTTCAAAAACTTCATCATAATGGGCTCTTTCAATAGCATTATTCCACACCCAACCGAACTCTTTTGGGTGTTTTCCCTTAATATATAATTTGTATCTTTTATCTTTCTCATAGAGTGCTTCAAATATCTCCACTGCCCGATCTAGCCTTTTCAATTTAGGAACAAATCCAATAATTCCCAAATTAAATTTAGTATCATCATTTATTTTAGGTTTATTAAACCGCTCAGTATCCACAGCATTATAGATTACAATCATTTTTTCCCTAGGCACTTTTGCTACTCTATGGAATTCTTCAAAAATATAAGGGGATATAGCGATCAATTTATCAATCTTCTCATAATCAAACATCTGTGGGTATTTTGTGTTCATTTCAAACCGGTGAAGGCGAACAAATAACTTTTGGTGATCTTTTTTATGCTTTTGATACCAAACTACGTTGCCTAATCCCCATTCGCAAAATAATATATCTGCCCACTCAATAATCTCCAGGCTTTTTGCCTCATTATGTGCTTCGTGCCCGGTCCATTCATCAATACGGACCTCATAGCCAAACTTTTCATCCAAATGGTTTATTATATGGTTAATAAATTTTAAATCATGTCCAATAAAAGCAATTTTTTTCATATCTTCACCCTATATTGTTAGTTGGTTAATTTTCTTTTTAATGTTCTTCTTGCCCTTGTAATTACTAATAAAATTAAAACCATCGATATTAAAAAACCTTGCTCCAAATTTAAACCAATCATTCAGTTCGTTTAGTTCCTTATTTTCAATAATTTTTATTAGTTCTGTCGGATTTAATAAACCAGTAGATTTCTTTCGAATAAGTGACTTACAAATATGTCCAGACATTGCAAAGGTATATTCCTCCCCTTCGCCTTTAACTATTATTGCATCCTTAACATATAATGTTGACAGCATCATATCTGTTAAATAGGAGTCGCCATAATAATGTTTTTTATCAAATACAGCAAAATAATCGGTATCAATAACATCATTTAGACTCGAATAATTATGAATATAATCTATCAAAAATGTTTTTACTTCTTTGTTATTGTTACCATTAAAGATATCTAAATATCCATCGAAAATATCTAACAATATTAATAGCTTTTTCTTTTTCCAAGCTTGTCTATTATACTGATTCATTAATTCATCATAATCTTCTTTAGACCTGACAATACCCACTACAGTGACACAATGATCCTCTTCAATAAAACCTATATCCATCTTTTCAAGCATCATTTTAATTCTATGGGTATAGGTGTGTTCATCCATAACTTTCCTTAAACCTAATAATCGATTAGTTTTATAGAAGTAGTCATCCTCAAAATATTTTTGAATTCTTTCTTGTAATTCATTGAAATTATTAGAAGCAATTACAATATCTCCAAATAAATTTTTAATACCCAATGACTCTGAGCTTACCACTGGAGTGTTAGAAGCAATAATTTCAAACACCCTTCTCGAAAACATGGTTGGAGAGTCTACGATACTATTTACATTTAATGATAGTTTATAGCCTTTATATGCCTTTTCAATTTCATCACCTTTTAATGTCCCTACTATATAGTTCTTAAAATCTTTAGGAAACTGATTGGGTGAATCGGGATTATTAAAGTTTCGGTCGTATATTTCTAAACCATATTTTCCAGAAATCTCAATCATATTATCCATTACTTGTTTTCTTTCAGGAAATTTATCGCCATAGTAAGCACCTGCAAAAACTACATTATTTATCCGTTTGTATTTTTCAATAGGATTATGATATTTAGGCTGTGCTGCAAAAGGAAAACTATAAACATTCTCACAGCCATCAGCTGTATATTTCGCTACTGAGTTTGAATCTGTTGTAAATACAAAATCAAAATGCTTCGCTGTTTCTACAAATGCATTATAGTGAAAAGGGTCTTCCTTATTCCAGAATGCCGTTGGTACATTGTTTTCCTTACACCATTCGACTAAATTTAATAATGTAGAATTATCTCTGGGACCACCAGTTCCAACCTTATTTTGCCAAGCACCATTATTCCCTAGCCATGCCGATTCACAGAAAAATAAATCAGGTTCCAATACAGATAATTCTTTCTCCCAGTTTTCAGGAGTGACTTTTATTAAATTAAATTCAGGTTCAAAACTCCGTGTAGTAAACTCGTCTCCAATAAAAATTACATTCATTTCTCTTATTTTTTTTGGAGCTTTAATTTTAGAAGGCAGATTGTTTGAGGAACTCTTTATTTCTTGACTATATAGAAATGGGTTATGCAGATATGAATATCCATTTCCTTTTACCCTAATTGCTACTTTAATTGCGTCGACATTTTCCTTATTAGGGACAGTGAACATACTGTTCTTTCCAGGAATAACTTTAAAGTTTGTACGTTCGCCATTTCCCATAATAAATATTATATAAAATTCAATATCAATTGTTTTATCACAAAAACCAGATAAAGTAAGATTGATACGGCGAGTACTCTTTTTACTAAAAAAGTCATTTATCAATTTTATTTCATCCATATTGCTCATATATAAATACTGAAATTCATCATTATTTAAACTTGAGATTAGTTCAATTCCGTTTTCCTTATTTCTTATATTTATTTTTTCGTTTTTCCCAAACTTTTCATGAGAGAACAAAATCTTCATATGATCATCTATGTTTGAAAACTCAAAGTTTGGGTTCAAAGACTTTAAACGATTCTTGTATTTAGCTTTTTCTTGTCCTAAACTTTTTAATTTACTTAACACTAATGATTCCATTTATTTACCTCTTATCCATTGTTTTCTCATAACCCAGTACTTCGTAGTTATTTTCCCAAGTTTTGAGTTACTGAGTGAGTTATATTTTTGGGTAATTTTTGCTAATTGTTTTTCAAGTTTGCTAATTTTATTATTTAAAGCCGCTTTTTCGTCCTCACTTTTTTTAATCAAGACAAGTTCATTCTCAATTTTTAAAGCAAATAACTCTTCATTATTAAGCAACTTAATTTTTTCTATAATTTCATTTTCTAATTCTGATTTTAAGTCCACATTTTCCGCAATTAATTTTTCATTTTCAAGGCGGATCATATTAATAGTCTCGTTATTTTTATTTAATTGATTCTGGATATCAATATTATTATTTTTCATGGTGCTAATTTTCTTTTGTGATATTAAATCTTGTTGTATTAATTCCACATTAGAATTTTTCAGGTCTGATATTATTTGTTCTTTCTCCTTGTGATCAGCAAGTACGACAATAAGGTTTTCTTCCTTTTCCTTAAGTTCCTGTTGAAGATTATTCAATTTTAGGTTTTGAGAGTAATTTTCTGAGTTAAGGTTGTCTATTTCTGATTCTTTTTCTAATAAAGAATTTTCTAACCCCATTATCTTACCTTCAAGTGCCTCTATCTTAACTAATTGTTCCTGAACCAATTCATTTTCCCTAATAAGTTTTTCAAGGAAATCATTTTTCATCTTTTCGGAGTCAACTTTTAATATTTCATTGTTATGAGTTATTTCCTGAATATTTGCTGTCTGTTCATTCACTACCTTTTCTAATTCTGTAATTTGCTCTTTTAATATTTTTATTGTTTCTGACTGTTCCTGGTTCAAACTTTTTTCAAGTGCAAGTTTTTCACGGAATTCATTTTCCAATTTTCCCGAATTAAGTTTTAATAATTCATTTTGATGAGTTATTTCCAAAAGGTGCGCTGCTTTTTTATTAACTTCTTTTTCTAATTCCTTTATATCACTCTTATAAATATCAATTTTCCTTACAGAATCTAATAGGATATTATTTTCTCTTTGGATCAATTCATATTTGCTTTTTAGTATCTCTAAGTTTGCATGTTCATTAAAATAACTCAGTGTATACTCTTCACTTTTCTCTAACTTTTGTTTTAACTCAGTAATATTATTTAATAAAAATGTCCTCTCAGCATTTAATTCACTGACTTTTGTTTCATGATTTTTTAGGTCATTTTTATATTTTTTGTCTATGCTCTGTACTAATTGGTCTCGAACTGTTGTATCCATTGATTTAACGAAATCTAGTTGTTCCTTTAAATGCGGAATTGTTATTTTTAATTCTTTAATTTCATTATTTAATTTTGTAGTTTTCTTTTGTTCTTCTAAATATTCACCTTCCAACATCTTCATTTTGTTTTGGAGGGTATTGTTTTGTTCAGTAATGGTCCTATATTTCAAATTAATTTCCATTATCTTAGAATTAAACCTTTGAAAGGGTTTATTCTTAATTTGATTTATTATTTGCACTAAGTCAGTCTTTTTATTTGGTTTAAGATAAATATAATTATCCAACCAACGGTCAATTAGACTATATCCCCGTTCATTTAAAAATGAATCCACCTGATATAGATTCTCCGGTTGAATTTCGACCCATAGTAGAGGACCTTTTTCTAGTAAAACCTTATCCATTCCTTTTAGTGCTAGATATTCAAAGCCCTCAACATCAATTTTAATAAAGTCTGGACTTTCTAATTCTAAATCATCAATCTTTACTATTTGAATATCTCCATTTTCCGTTACATTAACATCTGAAGCACCGGAATTAACTGCATTAAAATTCAAGACACCTTTATCTTCTTTTTCTCCAACTGCAGAATTAATCAACTGGGCATTATTAATATCATTTATTTGAATATTCTTCTTTAATATTTCAAAAAGTTCTTTTGATGGCTCAAAAGAGATGATTTTTTTGGGCTTTACATATTTTGAAAAGAATACTGTATGATTACCTATATTTGCACCAATATCGTAAATTACAGCATTAAAAGGAATATAGTCAATAAAATTAACTAGTAATTCCTCTTCATAGTAACCCTTTGAATTTTTTATTAATTTCCCGATATAATCATTGATGACACATATTTTATTACCATCTTTTAGATTTATAACCTCTTGAGTGACCACCTAATTTCCCCCCGTTTGATTTTCTAAAATAATCTACTGTTACAGCACTCAAACCAAAGAGCACTAATTAATATTCTCATTAAATTTTTCTATTAAATTGGGTAATGATATCAGTTTTTATGATTTATATTTTCCGGTACAATTATTACGTTTTTAGAATAAAAAATCGAATAAACCTTAACGAAAAGATTTTTCTCATTTTCCCAGTTATACTTCTTGCTAGCTTCAAAGGACTTTACTTTCATCTCACTATGCATGATTTCGTTTTCTAGCAGTAAGTTAACTCCATCCGCTATTGATTCAGGATTATGAGAGTCTACACATACCCCTGTACCATCGCTCTCTACTACTCTCTTAATCTCCGGAAAATCACACGCAACTACTGGTACACCTGCCATCATGTATTCAAACAACTTGTTCGAAGATGCAGAATAATGATTGAAGCAGACATTATTTAGGACTTGAAATCCTAAATAGGCATTTCGTGTATATTTAGGCAGATCTGCAAGTGGTACTTTCGGGAGGAACTTTACCTTATCCTGAAGGTGCTTTTCTTCAACCATTGTTTGCAGTTCTTGTTTAATTTTCCCATCCCCAATAAGGACTAGCACACCTTCATTAAATAGCGGGACTGCCTGAATCAACTTATCCAAACCTCTGCCAGTCTGAATGCCACCTTGATACAATAAGATTTTTTCTTCTTTCGGGATATCTAAAATCGCATGTAAATCGACCATTTCTTCATTTGTATTTGTTTGTTTAAATGGATAGTTGTGGACAACATGTGGATAAAATCCGTATAAATCTTCGTTATACTTAGCACGAGTGTCATTTTCGACCATCATTTCATCAATTTTCTTTATAAGAAAGCGTTCCATTTTCCCATATACTGGACTAGAGTAACCAGTACGGCTTGTTTGAACTTCATGTGAATCATAGATAAGCTTCTTCGGTTTCAGGCGCCACTTCGAGCAAATATAACCTTGTGGAAGAGTATTTAAATCATTAGAATGGTAAATATCGTATTTCATAGCATATCCCTTCATAATCATTCCCAAGATTAAACTTCCTCTAACCCATACAACCTTCAACTTTGTTTTTAAAAGAAGTACCGCAAGAACGGTCAGAATCGAAAATACAATAGGAGATAAATAAATTAACATCCCCCATATGAGCAGAAAAAAAGCCCCAAACAATTTGTTTTGCATGGAGTACCTGTAAACCTTTTGCATCAATTCCAATAAAACGGGATATCGTTTGATTCGGTAGACCTTAAAAAGATCATTTCTTTGTTCAAACCTTGGTAATGATTTATCTTTCGGATCGTGGATACAAATTAAATCCACTTCATAACCCGACTCCGATAAAGCGGTGCACTCTCGCAATACCCTGGCATCATTTGTGAAGTGATTCCACACAAACATACATACCTTTTTAGACATAATTCCATACCATTCCTTACAAGTTAGTTTTATTACCTATTTCATATATTCAACTAGCTTTTTTATATTAATTTCCCAATTGAATTTTTCAAGAATTAGCTGCTGCTCTCTTTTGACCATTTCTTTTCTTCTTGATTCGTCGTCTAATAACACCATGATCGAAGCCAAGATTTGCTGAGGGTCATTTTCATGGATAGCAATCCCTATTCCTTCATTATTAATTAACTCTTTCGCGTACCCATCCACAATGCCGACAATCGGTACACCACATGTCATATAGTCAACAATCTTTCCAGGCAGCACTGTTTTAAACACTTCTTCATCCTTTAATGTGACTAATCCTAAATCGTGTTCGGAAATAATTTTAAAGCATTCCTTTTTAGTCAACGGATTAATAATCTTCACATTTTTATGGTTTTTAACCGAGTTGATTAGATCATTCTTATGGACTCCATATCCAATAATCGTTAGTTGAATCCCGTTCACTTCAAATAGTGGAACTAGTTGATGGATCAACTCCGTATTTTGCGCCAGGCCAAGGTTTCCCGCATAAATAATTTTCCTTGATCCAGTTCGTTCCTTATTAGTAAGCGCTAGTTCTTCTTTGAGAGAACCATTTGGTATGAATAATATTTTCGAATCAGTGATTCCAGCTTTCTTTTGAATATAATCCTGAAAACCTAGACTGTTAATAACAATTTTGTCAGACTTCTTGTAAAGGACTTTTTCTAATAGGCCGAAAAAGTTTAGGATGAAGCTATTACTAAATACTCCCACACCTTTTAAAGACTCCGGCCACAAATCTCTTATATCTATAATGAATTTGGTTTTATATTTATATTTAGCAAAGAGACCAACAAATCCTGTGAATATGGGGGGGGAAGTGGCAAAGATATAATCATACTTGTTCTTATCTTTAAGGATAAGTATGACTAATTTTAATGCTATTTCCAGATAATAAAATAAGCGATTCATGAAGCTATTGGAGTACTTCCGATTAGTGATAATTATCCTGTGTATGTTATTGTTTTCACAATTAAGGGATTCCTCATCCCAAAAATCACCGTTATGATAAATATTTTTATTGGGGTAAGAAGGTTCTGATGTAAAGATCGTTACATCAAAATTCTCTCTTTTCAGTAGTATATATAAATTCTTAATTCGATTAGCATGACTTCCTATTTCAGGATAAAAATGTTGAGAAATGATTAAAACCCTTTTCACTAACTAGTTACCACCCTTTAAATATCCTTTATTTCTAACAGGAAGAAAGTTATTTCCACTCGTTGAAATGACTTTTTATCATATTTTGTATGTTAATGTACATCCTATTTATTATCTTACTCGTTATTCCAACTGATTAAAATAGAAATACACATTTTACAATCAATTACCAATTAGAAAGATATGAGCAATTTCGCAATCCTAAAGACATATAGCACTTAAAATTATTCTACAATTCTAAGACTGCAATTACTATTCTCTCATATAAAGCGAATAAAATGTCGAAAGTTATCCGACACATTACATGATATTTTTACAAAATTCGACACGAACTTGAGGAAATTAAATAAACAAGGGCAGAAATCAATGATTTCTGCCCTTCCCATCGTTACATCCAACAGAACTTATCAACAAGTAATTCCGAAGAACCATCAAACATTCCGTCTTAATTTCGCTGTTTATATTTACAGGCCTCCTGTGTAAAAGAAGGAGGTCTGTTTTCGAGATTGCATTTAACGATTAATACTTTAATACTGTTGCTGCTGGTGCCATTTCCAGGCATCCTCAATAATTCTTTCTAAGTTCCGTTCAGCCTTCCAGCCAAGTTCGGAATGAATCTTTTGGGAGGAAGCAACAAGCATGGCTGGGTCTCCGGCACGGCGGTCGGCCATTTCGACGTTCGCCTCTATACCTGTTACTTTTTCACATGTTTCAATAACTTCTTTCACCGAATAACCTAGACCGTTGCCAAGATTATAAATCTCAGTTGACTTCTTCCCAGCCAGTAACGCCTCGAGGGCAAGGATATGCGCACTTGCTAAATCAGTGACATGGATATAGTCACGAATACATGTACCGTCAGCGGTATCATAATCTGATCCGAAAACAGCTATCTTTTCTCGCTGCCCTAACAGTTGTTGAAGGACAATCGGAATTAAATGAGTCTCTGGGTCATGACTCTCGCCGATTACTGCTGATGCATGGGCACCTGCTGCATTGAAGTATCGCAGAATCACATAGTTCAATCCATAGGATTTCGAGAAATCTGACAGGATTTGTTCAATCATCAGTTTTGAATGTCCATAAGGATTAATCGGTCTAGTGGGAGTAGTTTCATCAATCAACTCTACATCTGGAATTCCATAGGTAGCAGCTGTTGAAGAGAAAATAAAGTTTTTAATATTGTTTTTAATCATGACTTTTAACAAAGTAAGAGTAGCCGCCACGTTGTTCTCATAATATTTCAACGGATCAACAACAGACTCCCCGACCAAGCTAAAGGCTGCAAAATGCATGACCGCCTTGATTGGGTAACTTTTGAAGATCATTTGTAAATCTTCTTCATTACCTAAATCACCTTCAACAAAGACTGCCCGGCTGTCCACTGCGGCTCGGTGACCGGTCGTTAAATTATCAAGAACAACCACTTCTTCTGTTTCTACTAATTCCTTCACAAGATGGCTACCAATATAGCCTGCTCCGCCAACGACGAGAATCATATTCATTTCCCCTTAGCTAGAATTTCAATTACTTTCACTATTATAACATTTTGTCGAAAAAACAACATAATTTATGAAATTGCAAGAAAAGCGCAGGCGCCCTTCATTAAAAAAGGGTGTCAGGCACCATGTGAATTTTTTCACATGGTGCCTGACACCCTAACTTAACTGTACTCCGTTTTACGCCACTTGCCCCTCAGCATTTCGGCTTCTTCTTTTTTTGTCGGCTTTGAGGACTTTTATTGAAAGGTATATGCCTGTACCGGTTAAGAAGATCAATGCGATAGCCACTAAGTCTACCAGCCATTTTACATTGGCTGTGCCGATTTTTCCTTCGTGAAGACCTCTAATGATGTCTGTGATAGAAGTCGATCCACCTTCACCGCCAGCCCCTGGGCGACCTGGAAATTGGTTAGCTGCTGCATTTTGACCAGATAGACCGGGTTGGCCGTTTGAGTTTGCTCCATTTGGTGCTTGAGCTTGGGATTGACCTTGAGCTGTGCCTTGGGTTTGGCCTGAATTAGTCGTTGTTCCTTGCTGCATGGCTCCTCGATTAAACTGCCCTGGCTGGAAATTGCCTCTATTTCCTTCCATTTGTGTCTGGCCGATTAACCATGGCTC
The DNA here is from genome assembly GCF_042136325.1 of Neobacillus sp. KR4-4. Lineage (NCBI taxonomy): Bacteria > Bacillati > Bacillota > Bacilli > Caryophanales > Bacillaceae > Neobacillus > Neobacillus sp. KR4-4. Next base: position 143,190 of record NZ_JBHHJU010000007.1, on the reverse strand, counting down.
ATTCATCAATAATCCCGTAACCGACTCGATTAAGATAAAGATCGAGCAGATTAAACCAATCCATAAGTGTGCCTTTCTTGTTTTCTTCATATATATTCTCCTCATTTTTTTAGATTTGATTTGACTATTTCGTGTAAAGCATGCTCTATTCTGTCTGAAGCCCTACTGATAGCGAAGTGCCTGAATAGGATTTAATTTAGAAGCTTTATTGGCCGGGAATACCCCGAAGACCACACCGACGACGAGCGAGAATAGGAACGATGATAGAATGACGGTTGGTGAGAAGGCGATACTTAAGCTCATCAGAGATGAGACCATTTTTCCTACGCCTAATCCAAACAGAATTCCAATCAAGCCACCCATCGAACTTAGTACAACGGCCTCAATTAAAAATTGTAAAAGCACATCTCGACGTTTCGCGCCAATCGCTTTTCTAATCCCGATTTCCTTCGTCCGTTCTGACACCGACACAAGCATGATATTCATGATGCCAATCCCGCCGACAAGTAAGGAAATACTCGCGATTCCGCCAAGCATCATGGTCATGGTGTCAGACACTGAACTCATCGTGTCCATCACATCCTGCTGATTGGTTACACCATAATAATCACTTTTCCCAGGATACATACTAGCGAGCGCCATTTTAACCTCGTTCATCACGAAATCCATCTGATCCTCGCTTTTGCCTTGCAAATAAACCGTGCTTATCGTCGTACTGCCGACTAAACGCTGACCCGTGCTCAACGGGACAATGACCACATTATCCCCGCTCTGACCGAGTGAGCTTCCTTTCGAAGCTAGTATTCCTACTACTTTGAACGAGGTGCCTGACACCTGAATGTACTGTCCAATCGGATTCTCTGTGCCGAAAAAGGTGCTTGCTGTTTCCGAACCGAGGACGGCAATCTTTTGGCGGTACTCGACATCTAAATCGGTAATAAAGCGCCCTTGAGTGACCTTCGCATCACGTACTGATGAATAGGCGGCATTTGTTCCTGTTAAGGTAATCTGAGAGGATGTCCGCTCCTTTTTCACATAGACACGGCCTGAAACAACCGGTGCAACTGCTTTCACACCATCAATCTCACCTAGCTGACTAATTTTATCCTCTGTTAATTCAATATCGGTACTATAGGTATTTACCGTCAAAAGGTTGGTCCCTAATTGATTGATTTGACTTGTGACGTTTTTCGCTGACCCTTGGGCAATCGAAACTAGGACGATGACTGACGAAACACCAATAATGATCCCGAGCATCGTCAGAACCGCCCGAAGTTTATTGCTTCTGATACTCTTTATAGCCATTTTAATGGATTGCAGCATTCCCAAGGAGAACACCTCCATTCTCATAGAGTTGGCCGTCTTGAATACTGACCATTCTTTTGGCTTGTTTTGCGATTTCCAGGTCATGTGTGATTAAAATAATCGTATGGCCTAATTCATTCAATTCCTTCATTAATAGAAGGATCTCTTTGCTTGTTTTACTATCAAGGGCACCGGTTGGTTCATCGGCGAGGAGAATCGATGGCTGCCCAACCAGGGCTCTCGCAATCGCCACCCGTTGCTGCTGCCCTCCAGAAAGCTGAGTGGGCAGGTGGCCAGCGCGCTCCTTCAAGCCAACCTTATCCAATCCGTCTAATGCCCGCTCCCGTCTTTCACGGGTTGGTACGCCGGCATATAACAAAGGCAATTCCACATTTTCGAGTGCGGAAAGCTTACCTAATAAGTTGAAGTTTTGAAAAATAAACCCGATTTTCCGATTCCGAATCGTCGCTAAACTATTGTCATCCATTTTCCCAATATCTCTGCCATCAAGGTGATATGTCCCTTTATTCGGCCGATCCAGGCAGCCTAGCATGTTCATTAAGGTGGATTTCCCTGACCCAGACGGACCAATGATGGCTAGAAATTCACCCTTTTGAATTTTTAATGACACATCATTAAGAGCATGAACTATTTCCCCGCCAAGCTTATAGGTTTTCATCATATTTTTAATTTGAATAATCGGCTTACTCATTAATTGCCACCCCTTCCGCTTGGCGCTCCTTGTCCATTTCCACCTGGAGGCATGCCGCCGCCATTCATACCGCCCATGCCGCCCATGTTGCCTCTCATCATACCGCCTTGTCTGTTAGACGAGCTGCTTGCAGCTAGTTCCGGCAGTTGAATCGTTTCGCCTGCGGTTACTCCTTCTGTTAGTTCAACATACTCATCCGTAGAAATTCCTGTTTTAACCGTCTTTTGCTGGCTTGTGCCTGCCGATGGTGCCGATGCATCGGAACTTGAATCTGTCGAAGCCGCAGTCACAATCACATATTTCTCATTATTGTTTGTATAGACCCCATCGACTGGAACGTAAAGAGCATTTTCCTTACTTTGGGTTAAAATACTAGCTTCCGTACTCATCCCGACTTTTAAATTCGTTGGTTTATCAATGTGAATGGTGACATCAAAAGTCGATGTTCCGTTTGCAGATGTGCCTTCAGCAGCAATCGCCGTTACCTTTCCTGTATAAGGAGTGTCAGGATACGCACTTACAGTTAAGCTGACCGTCTGCTTCTTTTTAATTTTTGTAATATCTAGCTCATCAACGGCAACAACCGTTTGTAAATTCTTGTAATCGGTAAGATGGGCGACCACCTGACCATTCGTTACGCGTTCTCCTTCTAAAACAGAAACCGTGGTAATCGTCCCGTCAGCAGGAGCTGTAATTGGATCACTATCATCCGTGAAGGTAATTAATTCATCCCCTTCACTTACTTTGTCCCCTGCTGAAACCAACACTTCATCGATTTCATTATTATCATCTTTTGCTTTAATATCTTCACTTGTTACAGGTTCAACCGTACCTGAACCACTAATCTTCACTTCCAGCTTTCCTTGTTGGACCACAGCTGTTCGAATTTGAGCTGCTGCCTCCGTATTCACCGTTTTCGATTTATAATACTGAAACCCGACAAATCCAATAACCAAAACACTCACAAGTATCCAAATCACTTTCTTCAACAATCTCTACTCCTTTACTCCCCGCTGTAATTACCCCTCATCCAGCAGGAAAATGATTTATTTGATGTGCCTATTATCTTGTCCGTTCCTTAAATTATCCTTAAGAAAATGGCTGTGTTAAACTTGTCTGTTGTTTTCCGTTCCAGGCACAAGCGGTTCGCGGGCGTGCCGGGGAGCCTCCTCGTTGCTTTGCTCCTGCGGGGTCTCCCCTGCCCCGTACTCCCGCAGGAGTCTTCGTGCCTTCCACTCCAATCAACAGAGTGCTAAAATCAACATTAACCTTTAACACAGCCAAGAAAATAAGAAAAGCCTTCATTCCTGTACTTAAGGAATGAAGGCTTTCTCATGATAATAAACTATTAGTCTTATAGATTTTTTTGATTGCCTTGTGCGTCACGTTCGACTTGCATTTTTGTTACTGGAAGGTACCCTTGCTCTGGTAATAACGTATTTTGGATCTCATCTGACATCAGATAATCAAGGAATGCTTTGGCAAGGTCGGTTGCTTCCCCTTTAGTATATGAGTGTTGGTAAGCCCAAACTGGAAATTTACCTGATTGTACGTTTTCAGCAGTTGGTTCAACACCGTCAATCGCTAGAGGTGTTACTGTTTCATCAGTGAAATAGGAGAAAGCAAGGTAGCCAATGGCCCCATCAGTTTCATTAATAATCTTTTTAACTGTGTTTGAAGAATCTTCCGTGATTCCTTCAGCAGGTGTTGCTCCTTCAAGAGCAAATTTATTAAAAATTGCACGAGTTCCAGAAGAATCAGGACGGTTTACAAGAACGATTTTTTGGTCTGCTCCGCCAAGTTCTTTCCAGTTTGTGATTTTTCCAGTGAAGACTTTAATTAAATCCTCTTTTTTAATATCTTTAATTCCTACTTTAGGGTTAACGGCAGCAGTCATCCCTACGACAGCAACTTTATGGTCAACAATCTGATCAGCTGGAATTCCTTCTTTTTCTTCAGCAAAAACATCCGAGTTACCAATTTGAACAGATCCTTCAGCAACTTGTGATAAGCCTGTACCAGATCCACCCGCGTTTACTTGTATATCAACTTTAGGGTTAGCAGCCATAAATTCTTCAGCGGCAGCTGCCACAAGAGGCTGCATCGCAGAAGAGCCGGAAATAGTTAATGAGCCGGAAAGTTCTTTCGTTTCTTCATTCTTTGGTGTTTCTTTCTTTGCAGTACCTTCTGTCTTATCTGTAGAAGCTGCGCCTCCGCAAGCAGCCATAAATACCATTAACGCAGCTAGCAATGTAAGCAGGCTTAAGTTTTTCAATCTTTTCATTTCATTAAATCCCCCTAGTCAATTTGTTGTTGTTGTTTACAGGTATAAGAATAATCCTTATTTGTTAACTGCGTGTTAATCGTATGTATAGTTTTGTAAAGATTTGATAATCTTTGTAAATTTATGTTGCCTTTTTAATAATTCTAATTAATTTCATCTTTTTACCGTTTAAGAGAGATAAAAAAACAAAATAAAAAGCCGAAAATAGATAGGTTCTAAAGTAGAACTAATCTATTTTCGACTTTTGTATGATGAAATAAGGATCCCTTTATGTTTCTAGTTACTTTCAAACTACCTTTTCTTTTCGACTGGCCGGAGAAGCTACCGTAATTCCTGTGGTTTCTTCAAAATTAAATAGGCTAGTCGGCAAATCCGTAAACCGCTCTAATTCATTGTAAGCCGGAATGCCATGGTAGGACATATCCAAGCCTTCTTCTTCTTCCCGCTCCGATGCTCTGAAACCGACTGTTTTTTCGCATATCTTTGCGATAAAAGCACCACCGAGTAACCCCCAAACAATCACGACAACAGCGCCTAAAAGCTGCACTTCTAATAATGAGGTATGACCCGTTGTCAATAATCCTTGCTTTGTATCAAATAATCCAACCGCAATTGTCCCGAACACCCCGCTGAAACCATGAACCGCAACGGCACCGACCGGATCATCCACTTTCAAATAATCCACAAAAAGGGTGGTATAAATAACGAGCGCACCACTTATTGCGCCTATTATAACGGCGCTCCACTCCGAAACAAAGGCACAGCCCGCTGTGATTGCAACTAGTCCAGCCAACACCCCGTTTATCGTCATACTCGGATCGGCTTTTCCAAACTTTTTCATCGTCATAAATAGTGCCGCCGCTCCCCCGCTTGCTCCCGCCAGCATCGTGTTGATGGCAATCGGTGCTAGGGCGGAGCTGGAGGCATCCAATGTACTCCCCGCATTAAACGCAAACCACCCAAACCATAAGATAAAGGCACCAGCAGAAGCTAACGGAATGTTACTAGGGGCAAACACATTAGAGCTTCCATCAGAATTAAATCTTCCTTTTCTCGGACCCAATAGTTTTGCCATTGCAAAAGCAGCGAAACCACCGACAGCATGAATCGCAGCAGATCCAGCAAAGTCCTTCATTCCTAATTTGGCTAACCAGCCATCGCTATTCCATATCCAATGACCAGATAGAGGGTAAATAATAATACAAATAAGTGCCGCTGTTACCACATAGGCTTTAAAGTTCATTCGTTCTGCGACAGCGCCTGAAATGATCGAGACAGATGCCACCGCAAATCCCATTTGAAAAAGCACAAAAGCCACACTTGGCAGTTCAATCGAAAGAGCAATTTTCTCAGGGCTTCCAAATAGGCTGGTCCCAACGAATCCAAACGCATCGTTTCCAAACATGATCCCAAATCCGATAAGCCAAAACGCTAAAGCACCAATCGTCAAGTCTACAAAAATTTTCATTGTCACATTGACGGCATTTTTCGTTCGGACCAACCCTGCCTCTAGTAAACTAAAACCGCCTTCCATGAACAAAACCATCGCGGCTGCAAGGACGACCCAAACGGTATTTATATACATTATTTCCACAAGTCATCCCTCCTTATTTGCTAAATCCTCGATATCATAATCTATTGTCCCTGTCCGAATGTTATAGGCCTCCAGAATCGGATAAACATATATTTTGCCGTCGCCATCTTCACCCGTTTGTGCCGTATCCACAATCGTCTGAATCGTGGATTCTACCAAATAATCCGAGAGGACAATCTCCAGTTTCACTTTAGGATGCAGAGTTACCTGATAATTTTTCCCACGGTAAACTCCTTGTGTATCCTTTTGTTTTCCTCTGCCGACTACTTGTGAAACCGTAAAACCTAATATCCCCATATTTTTCAAACCCTTAATCGTCTCTGTGAGTCGTTCTGGTCGAATAATTGCCTCTATTTTTTTCATGAGAATCGGCTCCTTGTTCCATGTTATATAACCTAACATCGTATTGTTAAACTATATAACACGACTAGATTTACCGTCAATATATTTTTCTTGTAATCTGTAAATTTAGAATCATCATGAAATATACCGTGGTGCCTGACACCATTCAATCTTACTGTCAAAAAAGAGAGAATTATCCCAATACTTTCATTTGAGTTAGAAGCCATCCTCCTATAAAATCAATAATATGAAATTCAAATCAGGAGGCACCTTATGAAATTATCGAATGAAGAACTAGAAATATTAAAGCTCATCGAAGAAAACCATAAAATCTCTGAAGAAACGATTGCTTTAATGGTGATGAGCAGTGAAGAATCAGTTAGAAAGACTATTAAAAAATTAGAAGAAGAAAAAGTAATCGTCAGTTATCCAGCGCTCATCGATTGGAGCAAAGTGGAGGGTCAGGAAAATATCGTCGCTATGATTGATGTAAAGGTAACACCAAAGCGCGGTGTAGGATTTGATGAGGTCGCTGAGAGAATTTATCGTTTTCCGGAAGTAACCTCTCTCTATCTCATGAGTGGTGCATACGATTTGTCGATTACCATTGAAGGCCAAACGATGAATCAAATTGCGACGTTTGTATCGGAAAAACTCTCGACGATTGAAAATGTCATCTCGACCACGACGCATTTCATGTTAAAGAAATACAAACATGATGGAGTGGTTTTTGGCAGTGGTGATGATAAAGACCGGAGAATGGTGATTACACCATGAAAAAGGATTATTCCCACTATATATCTAACACCGCTAAAGAATTACAGCCATCTGGGATTCGGAAGTTCTTTGATTTAGCAGCCAGTATGAAAGACGTCATTTCCTTAGGCGTGGGTGAACCAGACTTCATTACGCCTTGGAACATACGCGAGGCCGCCATTTTATCGATGGAACAAGGCTATACTGCATATACAGCAAACCCGGGATTATTAGAATTACGACAGGAAATCTCTAATTACCTTGGAACAAGATTTGCTGTCAACTATGATCCCAAAAATCAAATCATCGTCACCGTTGGAGCTAGTCAGGCGATCGACCTCGCCTTTCGAGCCATTTTAAACGAAGGCGATGAAGTACTAATTGTAGAACCAGCCTTCGTTTCTTACGCTCCATTGGTAGCAATTGCCGGCGGGACACCTGTCGCCATTTCCACCTCACCTGCCAATGGGTTCAAATTAACGCCTGAACAACTCGAAGGGGCAATTACAGAAAAAACCAAGGCGATTTTGTTTTGTTCGCCAAACAACCCAACTGGCAGCACCTTAAATCGAAAAGAACTAATGGAAATTGCTGCAATTGTTGAAAAGCATGATTTAATCGTCGTCTCTGATGAGATTTACGCAGAATTAACCTACGAAGAAACCTATACCAGTTTTGCAGCGATTGAAGGCATGTATGAGCGAACCATTTTAATCAATGGATTCTCAAAAGGCTTTGCGATGACCGGTTGGCGCTTAGGGATGCTCGCAGCCCCTAAGGAATTTATCGAGGTAATGTTGAAGATTTTCCAATACACTACCATGTGTGCGCCAACTATGCTCCAATACGGTGCGATTGAAGCCCTTAAGAATACCTTCCAGGAAGTGGAAGCGATGAAACGAAGCTACCGGATGAGACGGAACTATGTCGTGCAAACCATAAATAAAATAGGTTTAGACTGTCATACACCTGGAGGAGCTTTCTATGTCTTCCCTTCCATTAAGGCAACCGGCCTCAGCTCCGAACAATTTGCCGAAGAACTTTTAATGCAAGAAAAGGTAGCCGTCGTGCCGGGCAATGTGTTTGGAGAAAGCGGTGAAGGCTACATCCGCTGCTCGTACGCAGCCTCAATGCCGCAGCTGCAAGAAGCCCTAAAAAGAATCCAGAAATTTCTTGAATCAAAAGGGATCTACGGCGAAAAACAAACAAGAGAAGTAAAATTAAACCAATAGTTACATGCAAAAAAAGAGCCCAATTCTGACAGTTCCATCCGCCAGAATTGGGCTCTTCCTATGTATTATTGGTGATGCTTTCACTAGTGCCTTCACTGGTGCCTTTCATTGGTGCCTGACACCAATCTTCTTGAGAGTGCCTACACCCTTTTTTTTGTGACAGGTATCCCAAATTATGCTAAAATACTCGAGGTAATGGTAAAAAAGGGGTGGAGTAATTGAGGGCCTTTGCAATCGATTTTTTTAATAGAAAGAGAATGAATTCTATTACTAATCGAGAGTTTATTCATCATAACTACGTTGTTTTATATGAGCGAATAAAACTCATTTCATATATGCTAATTTTCACCTATCCCTGTTTTTTTATCGTTGACTTTTTCCTGTTTAATAAACTGAGCAGCCAGACTTTCAAATTCAATCTTTCTGCCATTCACATCACAGGGCTTGTTGTCTCCCTTCTATTTCTATTCATTTATCATAAATATTTAAAGGCTCCTAGAGGAGTCATCGTCTCTAGTTATATCCTTATCTATCTATTGATCGGTGCAGTCTCTTCTATTAATAGCCAATTATTTACCGGGAATATTTACGCCTATATCATTATCGTATTAGGGGTAGCCGTATTTTTACCGATCCAGCCAAGGCACATATTCATTCAATTTATGGTTATACATATTTTCTTTATCATCGGGCTTTATTTTTTTGAACCAGACCACTTCGCATTTTTATCGAAACTGATTAACTCGACAGGGACCGCGGTCATTTCCTTTATGATTGCCTTATCTTTCTATTCATTTCGAAAAAATGATTTTATGAACAAATTGAAACTGCGACAGAATGAGGAAAATTTCAGGAGCCTATTTAACCTTAATCCCCATCCACTCATCCTTACAAAGTTATATAATGAAGAAATTTTGCTCATGAACAAGCATGCCCTTGGATATTACCATTTGCATGATAACAACATGGCTCAGATCGACGCAAGATTCTTGTTTCAGAATCAAGAGGAAAAACAGGATCTCCTGCAACGTCTAATGGAGCAGCAAAGCATAAAAAACTATTGTATAGAGCAGCAAATCACACCTACGATAAGAAAATGGGTAATGCTCAGTTTAGAATTGGTAGATTACATGGATGAACCTTGTGTCCTGATCGGTGTCACTGACATCACAGATTTGAAAAAAAACGAGGAAGAGCTATTTAAACATGCTTCGCTGGACATGCTTACGGGTGTGTTAAACCGAAGAAGCGGGATGGAAATCCTTAACCAGCAATTATCCGCTGGTCCAGAATCCCAAGAATTTATTATCTGCTATATCGATATTAACGATTTAAAAAAGACAAATGATCGATTCGGCCATTCCATTGGGGATGACCTCATCAAGACTTGCTGTGACACAATCAACCGTCATATTACAGATGTAGATATTTTTTTCCGCCTAGGCGGCAATGAATTTATCATTGTGTTCTTTCAAAAGCAAATGAATGATGTGCGAGATTTAATGAAAACGATTAAACTAAGTTTCGAGGAGATCAATTTCACGCAGCAAAAGCCTTATTCGATCTCCGCCAGTTACGGTTATTATCACTATAAACCAGGAACTGTCCTGACCCCTGAGGAAGTTCTAGAAATGGCCGATCAGGAGATGTACAAGGAAAAGGCTGTACACAAAAGAAAAAACACCTCCCTCGATTCTGCGATACAAAAGTCAATAATCTAGACAGATTAATGGAACCATCCCTTCGCACAGGGTGGTTCTTTTTTTGGTGTCACTTTTTGGTGTCAGGCACCAAAAAAGAACAAAATAATAGGGATCCCTTGTGTTTTTTCTCAAAAACGAATATTATAGTTTAGGTCTTATTAAAACGTTCGTATTTTGGAGGAACCACAATGTTTAAGTTAAAGGAAAATCATACAAATACAAAAACGGAGCTGCTTTCAGGGATTACAACCTTTTTTACGATGGTCTATATCGTGGTTGTAAATCCGGTCATTCTCGCTGACGCTGGGGTTCCGTTCGGGCAAGTGTTCACCGCGACCATCATTGCCGCAGTCGTTGCAACACTATGGATGGCACTTTTTGCTAATTATCCAATCGCCATTGCCCCAGGAATGGGACTCAACGCCTTTTTTGCTTATTCTGTTGTTGGCGGTCATCAAGGAATTACCTACCAAACGGCCTTTGCAGCTGTTTTTGTCGCAGGCGTGATATTTGTCATCTTATCGTTAACGCCCCTTAGGGAAAAATTAATTGACGCGATTCCGGAAAACCTTAAACACGGGATTACTGCTGGAATCGGCCTGTTTATTGCTTTTATCGGCTTACGACTCACAAAGATCATCACAGCTCATCCTACTAATCTTGTCGGTCTCGGTGACCTTCATTCAGCATCTGCTCTTTTAGCCGTTGTTGGGCTGGCAATTACACTGGTATTGATGGCGCTCCGAGTCAATGGTGCCATATTTTTCGGAATGGTCATTACCGGACTAATTGCTTTCTTTACCGGCCAGCTTGAGTTCAATCAAGGATTTATGTCCCTGCCTACTTTGCCTGAGGGATTAATTATCGGTAATCCACTAACAGCCTTGACCGCCGTAATTCAGCACAGCCTCTATGCTGTTGTCTTTTCTTTCATTTTAGTGACTATTTTTGATACAACCGGTACGATGATTGGCGTGGCCAATCAAGCTGGTTTAATGAAGAATGGCAAATTGCCGCGAGCAAGACAGGCTTTACTAGCCGATTCAATTGGTACGGCAGTCGGTGCCATGTTTGGGACGAGCCCAACAACAGCCTATATTGAATCATCGTCAGGTGTAGCTGCCGGAGGTCGGACGGGGTTAACTTCTCTTACAGTTGCAATATTGTTCATCCTATCAGCCTTTTTCGGGCCGCTCGTCAGTTCGGTTTCTGGGATATCAGCGATTACCGCGCCTGCTTTAATCATTGTCGGCAGTTTAATGATGGGAAGTATTGCTAAGATCCGCTGGAATGAGCTGGATGAAGCCTTCCCTGCTTTTTTGACTGTCCTGAGCATGCCGCTAACCTCAAGCATTTCAACAGGGATTGCCCTCGGTTTCATAAGCTATCCGCTTCTGAAACTAGTCAAAGGGAAATGGCGCGAAATTCATCCTTTGCTATATGTATTCGCCGTCCTCTTCTTTATCCAACTTGCCTTCTTACAACATTAATATACAAAAAGGGTGTCAGGCACCAGTGTGGTGCCTGACACCCTTTTTGTGTTTTGTGTTCCCTATTTTTTCGGCTGATCAAGTGCTTGGTAGGCTAATTGATACTTCCCGCCGTCTGCTACTTCTGAATGGTACAACGCCTTTAGGGCTGTGTTTTTCTCGAGGCCGTGTTCCACCTTCAACTCTTTCAAGCGTGTATGCAATTCTTTATTATCCTTAATTAGCTGCTGCATTTGTGATTTTAAATACTTCATAAGATGATGAACCCCTTCCACGAACTAAATCGTTCCCCAAGTATAGCATTAATAAACTTGATTTTACTAAATCATCACTATTTATTTTCTCAGACCATGTCCTTTTGGCCGGCTTTTTTCTATATAGAAGGTGAAAGGTGGTGAGTAATCATGGCACAAGCATTATTAGAAGGAACGAAACTTCGGTTGCTTTTTGAGATTGGCATGGATGAAGATGGCGCCCCCATTCTCCGCGCAAAAACATTCAGCAATGTGAAAAAGGATGCAACGACAGATCAGTTGTCTCAAGCTGCACAAGCAATTACTGTATTATCCAAGGACACGCTTAACAAAGTGGAACGAAACGACAGTTCAGAAATTATTGCTTAATACGCTCGTAAATGGATTAATCGATAGGAGGTGAGAGAAATGGCAAAAACCTTAGAATTACACTTTAATACGGAGCTTGGAAAAACAGCGAGCTTATCAATTGAAAATCCGAAGGAACCAATTGATGAGGCAGTCATCAAGCAATCGATGACTCAAATTATTGCATCTGAAATCTTTACTACTGCCAGCGGGAAGTTTGTAGCGGCCAAAGGGGCAAGAGTCGTCGACCGAAATGTAACGGATTATGAACTAGTTTAATAACAGAAGGGCCGTTTCCCCTTGGGGACGGCCTTTTTTTACAAAGGAGGTGAAAAGAGTGGAGCAGCTCATTCCGATCATCAGCGAGGTTGGTTTCCCTATTGTCGTGACCCTTTATCTGCTTTACCGCATTGAATCAAAGCTGGATATGGTCGTCACCTCGATTCAGAACCTTCCCGACCGCATGAAGGAAAGAATATAAATACTCAGGACAACCCCTGGCCTATAGGTAAGGGGTGTTCTTTTTGATACATTAAAATGGAGAGAATCAACTGTGTAGGTATCCATCAGCCAATGCCGTGACAAGCACCCGCACATACTTGTCCATTGCTACATAGCATGTATAGATAATCAATTTTAGGAAATGGAGAGGATAAAATGAAGCTTTATTTAGATCCAGGTCATGGTGGACAAGACCCTGGCGCTCAAGGGCATGGATTGGATGAAAAGGATGTCACATTAGCAATCGCGCTCAAACTACGGTCCATTTTACAAAATGATTATGAAAACATTGACGTAAAAATGAGCCGAAGCACCGATACAACTAAAAGCTTAGCACAACGGTCCAGTGAGGCCAATGCTTGGGATGCCGATTTTTTCTTAGCGATTCACATTAATTCCGGGCCAGGCTCCGCCCAAGGTTATGAGGACTATATTTACAGTGGCTTGTCTAACTCTTCGAAGACAGCCCAATATCAAGATATCATCCATGCGGAAGTAAAAAAACTAAATCAACTACAAGACCGCGGCCAGAAAAAGGCGAACTTCCATGTATTACGTGAGACAAATATGCCGGCACTTTTATCGGAAAACGGCTTTATCAGTAACGATCATGACGCCGCACTAATGAAACAATCCTCTTGGATTCAAAAAGTAGCACAAGGTCATGCCAATGGAATCGCCAAAGCTTTTGGGCTGAAACGCAAACCAACTGAGCCCCAAAAACCAGATACACCCGATGACGGCACACTATTCAAAGTGATTGCTGGTTCGTTCAAGTCCAAAGAAAATGCGGTTGAGCGAGTTGAGCTGCTTCAGAAAAAAGGCATTGAATCATTTGTTGATACCACAAAAATCTCTGGTGAAACATGGTACCGAGTCCAAGCCGGAGCCTTCTCCAGCCGTGAAAATGCAGAAGATCGTTTAATAGGAGTAAAGAAAGCCGGAATAAACGATGCATTCCTCGTTGCAGAATAAATACCCTACAAAAGACCTTCTATTCCCGAACAATATGGAGGTCTTTTGTATGGTTTTTGTGTTTATGTTAGGCAGATGGAGTCCACAAGATTAGCTCTGCCATAACATATAGATGAACGAACGTATTTTAAATGAAATGGAGGAGTAAGTATGAAGCTATATTTAGACCCAGGCCATGGCGGTGAGGATCCCGGTGCCCAAGGGAATGGGCTGAATGAAAAAGATATTACCTTAGCTATTGCGCTTAAAATACGAAAAATCATCCTCAATGATTATGAAAATGTTCAGGTAAAGATGAGCCGTACAAGCGATACGACCAGAAGCTTAGCCCAGCGCTCAAGTGGAGCCAACGCATGGGACGCAGACTTTTTCTTAGCTATTCACATCAATTCCGCTGACAGTTCCGCCCAAGGATATGAGGACTTTATTTACGATGGGTCATCTACTACTAGTAAAGCAGCAAAATACCAAGATATTATCCATGCCGAGGTCATCAAGGTGAATCAGTTGAAAGACCGCGGGCAAAAAAAGGCCAATTTTCACGTCATAAGAGAAACGAAAATGCCTTCCATTCTAACGGAAAACGGCTTTATTAGTAATAAACATGATGCTGCACTGATGAAAGACTCGGCGTGGCAGCAAAAAGTGGCCAAAGGCCATGTGAACGGGATTGCCAAAGCCTTTGGCCTGAAACGTAAAGCTGTGAAGGAGACACCGAAAACAGCAACCACCACACCAAAAACCACTCAAACTACCACAAAAACAGTCTATACGGTTTATGTCGGCTCGTATAAATCAAAAGAGAATGCCCAGGATAGGGTCGCAGAATTGAAGAAAAAGAGCATTAAATCATCCATTGTTACCACAAAAATCTCTGGAGCTACATGGTACCGAGTGAAAGTGGCGAGCTACTCGACCAACGCCAATGCAGAAAAACGCCTAAAAGCAATTGAAAAAGCAGGCTATGACGATGCATTTATTATTACGGAAAAAGAAACCACCACAACAACGAAAACGGAAACCACCAAACCTGCGGCAAGCACCAGTACAACAGCAAAGCCTGCAACAAGCACTAATAAACCATCAACATCTACACCGGCCACGAGCACTAGTAAACCATCAACATCTACACCGGCCACGAGCACCAGTAAACCATCAACATCTACAACTACAAGTACCAAAGGCAGTACAAGTACAAACCCAACTACGACTCCAAACAATACTACCAAAGAAATCCCCATCATCGCTGACCCCGGACAGTTTACTATTTTAGGCCCGACTTTCCTCTCGGCCGAACAGATGGACCAATTTGTAAAAAAGGTCAATCCAAAAGCACCTGCATTAGGTGAATTTTATCAAACGCTTGGAAAATATTACGGGATTCGCGGAGATGTAGCCTTTGCACAAGCCATTCACGAAACAGACTATTTTCGGTTTACCGGAGTCGTCAATCCTGACCAGAACAACTTTGCAGGAATTGGAGCAACAGGTGGAGATACGCGCGGTGCACGGTTTGAAAGTGCAGAAGAAGGTGTCCTTGCCCAGCTTCAGCATTTATATGCGTATGCGACAACCAAGCCTCTGCCAAATCAATATCCATTAGTTGATCCCCGCTTTCATCTTGTCGATAGAGGTTCTGCTCCAACATGGACAGCTTTAAACGGAAAATGGGCTGTTCCAGGTACAACCTATGGTCAATCCATTCTTGCCCTTTATCAACAAATGATTCATTCAGTCTAATGGATAGTGGGAGTTTTCCAAATTCCCCTCCTTACAATGGATACAGCCTGGCACTCCCCCCCTGCAAAAGACCTCTTTTAATCATTCAGAAGAGGTCTTTTCTTTTGTTTTTTAAATTCTTCCGCTCGCGGTATATTACGGAAAAAACAGGATCACACTGAAGGATAACAGGAGGTCTTTTCTATGCGTGGATTTTTTATTTTATTATGGGCTCTAGTAATCTTTATTTTAACCTGTACCGCCAGCTTTTCTGCATTAAAGGAATCAGGCCAAGTTCATTTTCAATGGGACAGTCATCCTAACTTTTCTGAACTTCTAGCACCATTCCCGCTCGAGCTTACCCATGACTTCCTGCTTCAAAAATGCGGACACGCCATTGCTTTTCTCATTTTGACCATATTACTGCAAACCAAATTCCGTTCCAAAGCATGGATTCTGTTCCTGGCCATTTCCTTTGCTTCTTTAACCGAAATCCTTCAATTATATTTCACACGGGACGGGAGAATTTTTGATATAGCCATCGATCTAATCGGGATTTTACTCGCATCAGGTTCCAGAAGTTTGTTTACAACACCGCAATCAAAGCAAACCCATCTTTGATTGGGGTGTTTACTTTTATTTATAGGCATTTCCCAATTTAGCCGGAAATTTTTCGTTTATTATTCATACAATCAGAATTCTCTCCGTTTTATTACGAGCCCAAGTCTATCCATTTATTTTCCCACACCATGTCCTTTTTACCGACTTTTTTCTA
The DNA here is from genome assembly GCF_042136325.1 of Neobacillus sp. KR4-4. Lineage (NCBI taxonomy): Bacteria > Bacillati > Bacillota > Bacilli > Caryophanales > Bacillaceae > Neobacillus > Neobacillus sp. KR4-4. The sequence goes on along the minus strand of NZ_JBHHJU010000007.1, from coordinate 127,200 downwards.
TATAAAAGATGAAAGGAGGTGAGGGACATGGCACAATCACTTTTAGAAGGGACGAAGCTTCGCTTAGTGTTTGAAGGAGGCATGGACGATGATGGCGAACCAATCTTACACGCCAAAACGTTTAGCAATGTCAAAAAAGATGCGACAACAGATCAGATCTTTCAAGCAGCAATAGCCATTTCCGTTTTGTGTAATGACATGCTAAACAAAGTAGAGCGAAATGACAGTTCTGAGATCATCGCTTAGTAAGAGAGGCACATTAGGATAAGAATGGAGGTGAATGAATATGGCAAAAACATTAGAATTACAATTTGCGACGGAACTTGGAAAGACAGCACGTCTAACGGTTGATAATCCCAAAGATCCAATTGACGAAGAAATCGTCAAGCTATCGATGGCACAGATTATTGCCGCTGAGGTTTTCACTACAAGCAGCGGCAAGTTTGTCTCTTCTAAAGGTGCGAGAGTTATCGACCGCAGCGTGACTGACTATGAACTTGTTTAAGTGGCGGAAAAGCCATTTTTGAGGAAACAAAATTTTCTCGATAATACAAAAATGCGGCTCATCTCAGATGACCGCATTTTTTCTATTATAGTCACGAAAAAATGGGCATAGATAGTAGAGGAGGTGAAAAAATGATGACACAAGATCCGAATCTACGCGGGGATATGCTGGCGGATGAATGGAATAGCGAAGAAGTTCAAAACGAAATGATGTTCACCGGAATAACCCACGACGAATGGCTAGTCAACCGACTAAATGATGATGATGACTTTCAAGAAGACGAACATGATGATTACGCATGGTAATCCAGACACCAAAAGCCACGGACGGCTCCGTGGCTTTTCAGTATTACTGGTGGATAAGTCGCTTAACTGGCAGATGCCCGACACTTACTCGCGGACAAGCTCCCCTTGCTAAACAGAACGGATCATAAAAAAGAGGCCGGAAACCCGGCCCCTGCTAATTAACGATTATCCACTTTCTCAGGATAGATGTCATGATTCATCAAACGGAAATGGGCCATCTCTTCATACTTGGTCCCTGGCTTCCCATAATTGCACCATGGGTCAATGGAAATTCCACCGCGTGGAGTGAACTTGCCCCACACCTCAATATACCTTGGGTCAAGCAGCTTAATTAAATCATTCATGATGATATTCACACAATCTTCATGGAAATCCCCATGATTCCTGAAACTAAACAAATATAACTTCAACGATTTGCTTTCAACAATCTTTTTGTCCGGAACATACGAAATATACATCGTTGCAAAATCCGGCTGGCGCGTGAGCGGGCATAAGCTAGTGAACTCCGGGCAATTAAATTTCACAAAATAATCACGGTCCGGGTGAAGATTATCGACCGCCTCCAATACCTCCGGCGCATATTCAAATGAATAGGTAGTCCCCTGATTACCTAATAAAGTTAAATCTTTTAAACCTTCCTCATGGCTTCTGCCAGACATAAAAAAACCTCCTTGCAATCTGCCCCACACTTTTCCAAGAAAGAGTTTCCGCGGTGGCTCTACTCTTCAACTAACAGGACCCAACAAAAAAGCCACGTCCAATATGGACATGGCCTAATAGTCATGTATCCATAGTTTTTTATAGAGGGTATCAGCTATGAACCTCTCCCGCAAGTACGGGTAATCTCTACTTCATATCATATAGAACACCACACCATTCGTCAATGGTAGATGAAGGCAAAATCCCACAAACCTTTATTAATGAAAATATTTACTGTGCTGGTGCCTGACACCATGTGATATAATAAACAATATTTGCGCAGATTTCGGATGGCGAAAGAATTTTTATATTAAGAAATAGACCTGTCAGAAGGCAGAGGGGGATATGATGAAACAACAAGAAGTAGGTTCAAGGGGTATCGGGCTGCCGCTTACCATTTCCATCATTGCCATTTCATTTTCGGCGATTTTTGTCAAATGGTCAGACGCACCAGCCTCGATTTTGAGTATGTACCGGATGTGGTTTGCCAGTCTCTTAATGGTACCGATCGTCTGGAATAAACGAAAAGAATTTAAGACCATTGAAAAAAAAGAGTGGTTGTTTTTATTTTTTTCAGGCGTCTTTCTAGCTCTCCATTTTGTCCTTTGGTTCGGGTCTTTGAAATTAACGACAGTCGCAAGTTCGACCATCATCCTCGCCTTGCAGCCAATCGTTTCATTGATCGGGGGCTTTCTTCTATTTAAGGAACGAACCACTGTATCTGCATTGATGACGATGGGGATTGCCATTATCGGAGCGATGATGATAGGCTGGGGAGATTTCGGATTAAGCTCGGATGCGATGATGGGGGATTTACTATCATTCTTTAGTGTCATCGCTGTGGTCGGATACTTATTAATTGGTCAATCCATCGTCAAAAAAGTCTCACATTGGCTCTATAGTTTTTGTGTGTTTTTCGCTGCTGCGATCGTCCTTACGATCTATAACGTATCAGCAGGTGTTTCTTTAACTGGCTATCCAGCTAAGGAATGGGGTATCTTTCTACTGCTCGCCACCGTTCCAACCGTTAGTCACGTGATTAATAATTGGCTCTTAAAATACGTCAATGCAACAACGATTTCGATGAGTATTTTAGGTGAACCCGTTGGTTCTACAATTCTAGCAGTGATTCTCTTAAATGAACATCTTGTCACCTGGCAAATTGTTGGAGGAATGCTCGTCCTGCTCGGTGTGTTCTTCTTCCTGAGCCAGAAGCAAAAACCGCTGCCACAAGTTGTCAAAGAAGAAACCGTTAATTCAATAGAATAATAGAAAAAAGGGGCTATCATAAGCCCCTTTTTCCTTTGTAAGATTGCAGTTACTGCACCAACCACACGGTCTTACCGGCTAATTTCCCTCTATACCAGTTCGTGCTCCCTACTTTTGCCGTGAGCTCGGCCGTGAATTTCTTATTTTTATAGGCAGAAAGTTTTTTATAAACCACGTCTTTCTTTCCGCCCCATGCTTTGCTGTAGGCACTGCCTGTTCCTTTGATATTCATGGTTTTGGCTTTTTGGCTTACTACGGCATAGCTTATATCGGAAATATCGGCGGAATGTACCCAGCCGATGGCGTTCGCACCAGTGGAACTTTTACTAATTAAATAATATGTTTGACCATTCAGCTTACCTTTTCTTTTTATATAGTAAACCTTATTGGTATAAGTAGATCCGGCCTTAAAGTAGGAACTTAAACCTAACTTTCTATAAATCTTGATGCCGGTTTTTTTGATATTGCCTAAACGGTTCTCTGCACTTTCCAGCGTTTGGTTTAGGTAGGCGCTTTGAATCCATACCGTTTTATTAGCGAAACTACCACGATACCACGTGTTAGTGCCAACCTTTTCTGTTAAATTAATCTTAAATTGTTGGTTTTTATTTTTCGAAAGGTCTTTAAAGACAATATCCTTCGTACTGCCCCATGGCTTGCTATAGACGATACCTTTACCCGTTAAATACATCGTTTTTGCATATTTGTCATAGGAAGTATGTGAATAAGTAGTGATATCGTTGGCTTTTACCCAGCCAATGACCCCTGTGGCACTACTTGGCTGGGTACTAATTAAATAATATGTTTGATCGTTGATGGTCGCTTGTTTCTTAATGTAATAGACGGTTCCAGTGTAAGTGGATCCGGCTGGAAACGCTCCAGTTTCAGTGCCGACCGTTTTATAAATATTGACACTGCCATTTTTGATCTGACCTAACCTGCTGGTCGATCGCTCCACCTTTGGTGCCAATCTGCTCGAATAAATCCACACGGTTTTTCCGTCCAAATTCCCACGGTACCAAACCATATTTCCAACCGTTTCTGTTCCGTTCACCTTAAATTCTTGATCTTTATATTTAGAGAGAGAAGAATAGACGACATCTTTCGTCATCCCCCATGCCTTGCTATAGGCGCTGCCCTTCCCCGTAAAATACAATGTTTTTGATGTAGACTTTAGACTTGATTCTGGATTAGTAAGCAAATCCGAGGCCTTGGCCCAGCCGATTACTCCGTTTACACTACTAGCCTGCTCGCTTAGCAGATAATACGTTTGTCCGTTTACAAAGGCTAATTTTTTAATATAAAACGTTTGATTCGTATACGTTTCCCCTGCTGGAGAGGCGGCTGCCGTATCTTTATAATCTTTAAAAATCAAAACTTTACTGCTTGGGATTTGCCCTAAACGATTGGTATTCTCCGTTTTATCAGGGAGAGCTTTATATTTCATTGTTACTAACTGAACAAATTGATCCCAACTATAGCCCCAGTTTTTAAAATAAGCATGTGGATCCGTATGGGTCGTTGCACCAAGATACTTGGTGACTGCACCATGCGACCATAGAGTACCCACACCTGTTTTTTCGGCACTTATTAAAGGTAAATTATACTCATAGAGTACGGAGGCGATGTAATTCCCATAGTTATTGATTGAACGGGCAAATTGATCAAACGTCTTCACACGTACTAATTCAATATGTACAAAACGCTGGTTTGCGTAGTACCCTGCACCCCAAGCGCCATAATTCGGGTTATGGATTTCAATGACACGTGAACCATCTGCGAATGCATGAACAAAGGCATTTCTATGGTTTCTCGTCATATAGGCAATTTCGCCTGTAATCGTCGAGCTGCTGTTGGCTGTTTCATGGGCGACAACGCCCTCAACCTCACCATACCCATTCCGATACGCAAATTTTGTAAAAATGCTTTGGTGCTGATTCTCTACTTTCGCAGGGACTAGTTTCTTAGAAGCGATATAATCATTCACGTTAGGATAGGTTGTACCCGCTGCACTCATAAGAGAGGGATGGACTAAAATAAAAAGTAACAGTGACAAAACAGAGATGACAACTTTCTTCATTTTTCCTCCTAGTATAATAGATTAAATGTCGAATAGACTCATAAAACTATTATACTACGACAAATGAACTGACCCTAAGAAATATTTAGTTTATCTAAATAATTTTGGTAATTCAATGATGGTGTCAGGCACCATTGAAAAAATAGAGAGAAGTGCATGAAGCACCTCTCTCCTTTCAATCCTTCCAAAATGGGATATCCGCTTCTTTTTGTTTTTCATATTCTTTCATTCTAGAGTAGGAGTTTGCTAGTTTGGAGAGAATGTATCCCTGAGGGCTAGGTGTTTCTACCTGCTTGCTAAGCTCTTGAATTTTTATATTCGTAAACATTTTTGAAACTTGGGCTAAATTTTCAATCGTGTCCATTAATTCAGGGTTGTCGTTGTAATTGCTTTTTGCGATATAGTAAATATAATCAAGTTTGTTCCTTATGTGCTTTAATGTCTCGATATCGAACGGTTCAGTTGACATAACATTCACCCCTTATCCTAAAGCATATGGATTAAAAGGTAATTTTGAACAGAATCTAAAAATAAATTTTAATGTAAAAAAATAAAGGCAGGCAACCGAAATATGGAAATCAAGCAAATCGAATTATCAGAGGGCAATCTAAGTGAGTTAATGGACGTCTATCAACGACTCTCGACTGACTTTCCAGTAAATGAGTTAAAAGATTACAAGCATTTTCAATTGCTTTTAGCTAACGAAAAATACAAACTCATCTGGGCAAGGCAACAGGAAAAAATCGTTGGCTATGCCTTAATTTATGAATTTGAGCACTTACCAGCAATTTGGCTTGATTATATGGCAATCGATCAGCAATTCCGGAATGCTGGCTATGGGTCCCTCTTTTTTTATCAAATCACTCAATCAAAGCGGGATGGGTATATTGGGACGTTTGTAGAAGTGGAAATACCAGAAGAAGATTCAGACTCACGAGAGCAACAAATACGAAGAATAAACTTTTACGAACGAATGGGTGCAAGAAGACTAAATATCTCTTATAAACTCCCCACAAACGATGGCGGGCTTCCCCTGTACCTATATTTTAGACCGTCTCCTCATATACACCGATTGCCAAAGGAACAAATACAAGCAGGGATCGAAGAAGTATTCCAATTTATCCATTCAGATGTAATCGATAAAGACACCATATTAAACGAAATTTCACCGTCCATTGAAGATGAATATTTTAACTAAAAAGAAAAGCAGAAGTTCAGCTCTCACACGAGCTGCTTCTGCTTTTCTTAATGTTAAGCTTTTACTTTTTCATGACCAGTGTGACCAGTGCCTTTTTTGTTCATTTTAGTAAGGAACGGAACCACCCAGCGGTCTAAACCGATTCTACCAGCGTTGTAACCTGCTGTTAGAATGATGAAGCCAAGGAAGATGTCTCTTGGGTTATGAGATACAGTACCTGCTAAGAAGAAGCTGAAATTCATTACAAGGCCGAAGAACATGGCTGTTGTTGTTAAGCATCCTAAGATCAATCCTAAACCGATTAAAGTTTCGCCCCAAGGAACAATAACGTTGAACACATCCACGTTTGGGAGTGCAAAGTGTTTTAAGAAGTCTACATACCAGCCAAATACGACCGCGCCGTCTGGACCTTTTACTGGGTTGGCGATGGCTCCTTTTAAGAATCCAGAAGCATCAAAGCCGCCGCCAGTTAATTTTCCAAAACCTGCTGTAAACCAAGAATAACCAAGATATAATCGTAAGACAGTTAAGATGGCCGCTGCAATTTTATTTTCTCTTAAAAATGTATTAAACATAAATGATTCCGCCCTTCTAAATTTATTTGTTCTTTATACTTACACTATATTCCTTTTTTCATTAAACAACATGGGTATAGTAACAAGTTCACAGTTTGTTTGAAATGTTATGACGAACTTTTGAACGGCACCCAATTGCAATCTGAGAACAAAAGATTGCTGATTCACATATAGTAAAATATTAAAGTGCAAAGGATGTTCTTCTATGTCTGAGTTTCGACTTCCAGTGAAAATCGATACAATTAGTGGCGGGGTTGTCCAATTTGGCAATTCCTTGTTTATTTCTCCTAAAAGCGCCGTGAAAACTGCACATGGCTCAGGTTCTTCCAATACAGGGGTTCATATCACAACTGTTAACGGATCAAGTGCAACGACCTCAGTAAATTCCGATCTATTTGACCAACCCATCGTTCACGATAACTAACCAGGTCATTCGATACAAAATAGAACAAAAGACGATTCGGTATGAAGCCCGAATCGTCTTTTGTTTACAAATTATTTATGCACTTACCTTTGCTTTTTCATGCCCAGTACCTTTTTTGCTAGTCTTTTTGAAGAATGGAACCACCCAGCGGTCTAAACCGATTCTACCAGCGTTGTAACCTGCTGTTAGAATGATGAAGCCAAGGAAAATGTCTCTTGGGTTATGTGATACAGTACCTGCTAAGAAGAAGCTGAAATTCATCACTAGGCCGAAGAACATGGCTGTTGTTGTTAAGCAACCTAAGATCAATCCTAAACCGATTAAAGTTTCGCCCCAAGGAACAATGACGTTGAACACATCCACGTTTGGCAGTGCAAAGTGTTTTAAGAAGTCTACATACCAGCCAAATACGACCGCGCCGTCTGGACCTTTTACTGGGTTGGCGATGGCTCCTTTTAAGAATCCAGAAGCATCAAAGCCGCCGCCAGTTAATTTTCCAAAACCTGCTGTAAACCAAGAATAACCAAGATATAATCGTAAGACAGTTAAGATGGCCGCTGCAATTTTATTTTCTCTTAAAAATGTATTAAACATAAATGATTCCGCCTTTCAAAATTTATTTGTTCTTTATATTTACACTATATTCCTTTTTTCATTAAACAACATGGGTATAGTAACAAGTTCACAGTTTGTTTGAAATGTTATGGCGAACTTTTGAACGGCCTCAGTTGCAATATAATGAAAAGGTTATCTCTGAAATAACCGATTTTTTGGAACCTATTTTGCTTACCTTCGTCTAAGGTTGTATGAAAGGGGGATTTCAATGCATGTGATGAAGATCAAAGAGAACCCAACTCCTTGTGAAGCCAGCCATTTATCAAATGAAGAGTTACTCGTTTGGTTGATGGAGAAATACGGAGATATGGTACTAAGGCTCGCCTATACCTATGTGAAAAATAAACAATTAGCAGAAGATATTTCTCAAGAAGTCTTTATTAGTTGTTATAAAAATATGGATCAGTTTCAACAGAAGGCATCCTATAAAACCTGGCTTTACCGGATTGCTGTAAATAGATGTACGGACGTGGTAAAAAGCTGGTCCTATCGAAATATTTACTATAAGGATTTTTTTAGTTTCTTTTTAAAAAGTGAAGTGCCTCTCGCAGAAGAAAACATGATTGAGAACGAAGAAAAAGAGATGATTTTTCAAAAAGTCCTCACTTTGCCTTTGAAACTAAGAGAGGTCATCATTCTTTATTATTATGAAGATTTGTCGATTGATGAAATTGCTACACTCCTACATATCAATGAAAATACCATTAAAACCAGACTTCATCGTGCTAGAAATTCCTTAAAAACTACATTTGAGGGAAGTGATTTTTATGAAAAATAAGCTTGAGTACCCGAAAGACGTAATCAACCTCAAATTTGATGATAGGATGAAACAAAATGTTTTAAACGGTATACAGGGAAACCAAATGAAACGGAGAAAGACGAGGGCGAAACGGTTTATTTATCCAGGTGTTGCAGCCGCGGTCATTTTTGCAGGGTTAATCGGTTCTTCTTACTTTTCCGTCGGAGCGGCTAAGGTAGCTGCCAAAATTCCATACTTTAGTATTTTTATCAAACAGGAAGAATACAAATATGCACTCTATGACGTGATTGGTGATGCCGCTGTTAGTAAAGGGTATAAGTTAGGTTCAATCGATTCCTCGATTCCCAAAAAGGAAATAACGCTGGGAGTATTATATTCAAAAAAAGACTTTAATCACATCAAAGATGAGATCGAGAAAAATCTGAATAAAGCTTTAGTAGCTAAAAACTTTGGAAAATATGACATCACACTCAAAAGACAAGAGGAACGTGTTGTGGAAGAGGATAGCCCAGATGTGAAAAAATACATTGAGGATAGTGTAAAACTGGAGCAAAAAATCATTGACTTGCTGGAGAAAAATCATTATCAAATGGCATTCCCGGTCCAAGTACGAATCAATCAAATTGAAAAGTTTATTTACGTAGCAATCCCGAAAACAGAAACAAAACCGCGAGTGGATGAGTTGAAAAAGATGCTTGTCGCAGCCTCCCGTCCCTATGGTGAGTTTACATTCCGGGTGAGTAGAATTGATATGAAGGCCCGTGCGCAGGAACAGCGCTGGGATGAACTTGGAATCATTCAAATCCTTGGCGGAGGGTTAATGGAAAATAAGGAATTTAAGGTGACCGGCTACAGCTACTCCTTCCATCCCCTGCCGTTGCAATTAGAAATCAAGACATCCATCAAGTCCACCGATTCCGATGCAAAGGAACAAGCGGCAACGATTGTCAATGAAATCAACAGCTTCATTCAGACTGATGGACTCACAAAAAAGGTGCGCAACGATCCCTACGAAATCACCGTCTTCAGCAAGGACAAGAAAAAGCTAAACTAAATGTGGTGCCTGACACCAAAGAAATCCCAGCTGACCATCAGCTGGGATCATGTATGTTTGAAAAAATTCCGCCCAGATATTCGGCATGTTCAAGATATTGGAACACAAAGTGGGCCAATGACATTGGGATTTCTGTATCTTCTACCCAATAATCATAACTGGTTGCGATCGTCTTCTTGATTAGGTCGTTATTAAGCCAATACGGGGCCAGTGAATGATCAAAACCGGCAAGGATGGCAGCAATTTCCTCGGTTGTGGTTATCTTAGACACCTTCTTAGAAAAATGTTCGTTTCACCTCTTCTAATCTATGTGATTATCTTCCCCAAAAACACAAAAAAAAGCTTGGAGTTTTCCTCCAAGCCTTGTTCTTAACGTAATACTCGTGCTGCAGTTGTAAATTTAGACGGATTATACGCAGCAATCTTTACTACATCACCTGTTTGTGGTGCATGGATATACTTCCCACCGCCGATATAGATACCAACATGGTGGGCAGGATTACCCCTAAATACTAAATCACCTTTTTGTACATTATAAGGAGAAATGCTGGTTCCTACATCCTGCTGGTCACGAGAGACCCTCGGAAGGGAAATACCAATATGACGGAACACATATTGGGTGAACCCTGAACAGTCAAACCCATTTGGAGTTGTTCCTCCCCAAACGTATTTAACACCCAAAAATTGTTTAGCATAGGAGATTAACGCATCGGCATCTCCTGAATTAGTCACTGTTTCTTTCGGTGTATCAACGGATTTCGCTGGTTTTTTCACCGGTTTTTCCACCGGAGATTCTTGTTTTGGTTGCGCTGGGCTTTCAGGCGCTTGTTGATCTGCACTTTCTTCCGCTGCTTGACGTGCTCTTTCCTCAGCTGCAACTCTCTCTTGTGCTTCACGTACTGCTCTAGCTTGTGCTTCTTGACGTGCTTTATCTTGTGCACTTTTCAGTGTTTTTTGATTAGCAAGTTGCGCTAGTTGTTGATTTAAGGTATTTTTTGATTCTGCCAATACGGTTTTAATTTCGGCCTTATCTGCTTCAATCTGCTTTTGTTCAGAAACTAAGTCACTTTGGCTCTTTTTTAATTGCGCCAATTCGTTTTCTAACTTTTGCTCCGCACCTAGTAAGTTTTCCTCTTTTTTAGCTAGCGTCTTCATGATATCTGTATTATTATCAAGAATTTGCATAATAGCAGTAGAACGAGTTAGTAACTGTGAAAAGCTTTCAGAAGAAAGAATGAACTCAGCATAAGTGATCATCGGCTGCTGACCTTGCTCCTGCATTGTTTTCAATCTTGCAGTATAGTAGGTTTTGTTCGTCTCTAAATCCTTTTTAGCTTTTTCAATGTCTGCCTTCGTTTTTACGATTTGACCTTGTTGGACTTTAATATCATTGTTTAGTTGTTTGCTTTTCTCCATACCAATGACGATACGGTCGTCAAGTTGTTGAATCTTTGTTTCTATCTCTTCAATTTGATTTTGTGTTGCGGTTATTTGTCCTTCAGTCTCATTGATTTGTTCTTGGGTAACAGTTGGACTTGCAAAAGTCGGGGTTGCTTGAAAGATCGTCGATAATAGAGCTACCATTACCGAATATATTACTAGTTTCCGTTTCATTCCTATTCTCACCTTTTCCAAAAGAAAATTTTTCCGTTTTATATATTTATAGTTTAAGTTTCCAAGAGAATAATAACAATGGAACTAGGGAAAATGTAATGAATTTGTAATGTTATGTAGAATAATTATAGAAAAAGTCGAATAAAAACATCTGGTTTCGTGAAAGTTTCTTAATTTCCGCTTACCAAAATTCCATATTTTAGAAAACCGTAAAAAAATAACCGCCCAATTGAGCGGTCAAAAGCTGGTCGTTACCTTTTAGAAAAAACGTTTTAGACAAAATTCTGTGTCGTATTATTTCTACTAAACCGATAAATCGCAATCAAGAAAAAGGCGGCGGCAAAGGCAAATAGGATAATGAAATTCATATACAAACCGCTCATCGCATTTCCTTCCTGCAGCTTTGTTAACGTATCCAAGGTCCAGCGCTGCGGCAGGAAATCAGCAATTTTTTGCAGGGATTTCGGCATTACTTCCACCGGCCAGAAACAGCCGGAAAGCATGACAGTCGGTGTGATAATTAAATTTTGTAAAGCACCAGCGGCACTGCGGCTGTTAGAAAAAGAAACAATCACTAAAGAGATCCCGACTGATATTAATGAAAACAGTAACATCACACAGGCCGCGGACCAAAACGACATGTTCATGCCAATATGAAAGACGCCTTTCATGATGGTTAACGTAATAACCACCTGGATCGTCATTACAATCATGTTGACCACAATATTGGAGAAAATGTATTTCCGCGCATTAATCGGTGTCGATAATAATCGAAAATAGGTGCGGCTTTCTTTTTCCAACAGAATGATTTCCGCCATATTCCCGGCTGACATTAACATGATCATGATCAAGAAGCCAATTGTTTGGTTGGTCATATTCTTATTTTTCGAACCGTCTTCTAGAGAATGAGTCGTGAGCTTATAGTTCGTCTGCTGAAAATCGCTATACATCTGCTCAAACTTTTGTTGATTTCCTCCCGCCACATAACTGATCGTCGCGATATTATCGATATACTGATGCAAATACGATTTCACGTAAGCGGTAATGGCTGCCCCCTTGATGGAGGTCAATTCGATATGGTCAGGCTTCCCTGCTAAGACACTGTCTGCATACCCTTTTTCAAAGGTAATCACACTATCTAATTTCCCAGAAGAGATTTTATCCTGGACTTGCCCAGCAGCAATCGTTGAAATCTCGACATTCTCCAATCCCTTTAAAAAGCCGATGGTATCCGCAGTGATCTCGCTATTGTCCTCTTGAACAATCCCGACATGAAGGATCGTTTTTTGATCACCTCCATAGACGAGCAGGGCAACGAGGATCCCAATTAACGGCATACACAGGTACATAATAATGTTTTTCTTTTTCCGAAACGTTACACGGAGAGTGTTCTGAATTAACCAGAGGATATCCTTCATTATATTCCCTCCCGTCGTTGCAATGAGACGATTGCTACAAGCAAGAATAGCAGCGCCCCGGATAGATTGATGATGAGCGCCGGAATGGCCGCCGCAAAATCATTCGCGTAAATAATCTTCGTCACCGCTGTATTCATCCAAGTCAGCGGTGAGAGATCAGTGATTAATTTAAAAATACCCTCAGGATTCTCAATTTTAAAATAGGCTCCCCCAAAAAAGGACGATAATTGAACAAATAACATGATAATTACCTTTGGACCCGCACTCGTTTTTGACAAGAAACTAACGCCAATCCCCATGCTGACCGCAAACACCACTTCTGTTAGGAGAACCAGGAATACTAAGCCTAAATGATCACCCCAATTTGCTTTGAAAATGAGTTTGCTAAAAAGGAGGACCAGAACGATACAAATGCTGTTACTGACAAGACTCCCGAGCACTTTTCCTATGAAAATTTCACTCTTTAAAACCGGTGAAGCGATTAGCCGGTCACCCGTCTTTCGTACACGTTCGCTCACAATTAACGAACTAGCAGACATCGCCCCGTACAGAATAATCATCGTCGTGATTACAATCGCATAATAATCCATGGAACCAGGCTGCTGATCGGGAAGCAGGGAGGTCTCCTTAATAAAGTCCGCCGGCTTCTCACGTGTAAAGGCATTCTCCAGCTTTTCCGGTGCCACCTTTATAATCTCCGATGTGATATTGTATTGATCGACAAACGAAGCGAGCATGCCTTGAAGGATAGTCCCTTCAATACTGGTTCCATTATTAACATAGAGCTGAATTCCTTGATCCGTTACTTCGACATAGCCATCATAGGTACCCTGCTTTACTTCTTTTTCGCCATCCGTAGAACCAGCTGCTTTTGTAAAATGAAGCCCCGATTTTTCGACTTCATTAATAAAATGAGGAAAAAACTCACCGTTCGTTGTATCTTTATATAAAACATCGATATCATCGACAATGAGACTGGTCGTAAATGTATTCGACAATGCCGTTCCGAGGACCAACATTAATAAAATCGGAAAAAGTAACATGAAAAACAACGTTCGGGTATCCCGGAAGTCTGTTTTAATTCCCTTCCAGGCGATATTGAGTATATTCAAAGTGAATCCCCCTTATTGGTCACGCAAATTTCTGCCCGTTAATGTTAAAAATACCGTCTCCAAGTTTGGAGCTTTTTCTTGTAAGGAGCGGATTTCCATGTGGCTGCTCATAAAGTGTTCAATGATTTTGTTTAGGTTATTGACCCCGGTATCGGAGTTAATTTTAATCATGTGTTCATCCACGGAAACAGCTTCGACACCATGAATGCTTTTAATCGCCGCTAGGTCCACTTTTTCCGTCGATTTGACCTCAATCCAAACGTCCTTCGTATTGGTAATAATCGATTTCAGCTGCTCCTTCGTTCCTTCGGCAATGATTTTTCCATGATCAATAATCGCAATCCGCGAGCAAATCTCTTCGACTTCTTCCATATAGTGGCTCGTGTAAATGATGGTACAGCCCATTTCGTTTAACTTACGGACCGAGGTTAGAATATAGTTCCTGGATTGGGGGTCAATCCCGACCGTTGGTTCATCCATAATGATCAGCTTCGGACGGTGGGCAATCGCACAGGCGATATTGAGGCGCCGTTTCATCCCGCCCGAAAAACTCTTCGGATAGCTTTTATGCTTATCCTGGAGACCAACAAATTCCAGGGCCTCCTCGACTCGATCATTGAGTTCAGCACCACGCAGGCCGTAAAGTCCCGCAAAGAATTTCACATTTTCATATGCGGTCATATCCTCATAAATAGCGAGATCCTGTGGAACCATGCCAATATTCATTTTGGCCAAGCGGCTGTATTTGGCACTATTTTTACCTAGTATGTTAATCGTCCCTTCATTGCTGCGGAGCAGGCCCGCAATCATATTAATCGTCGTACTTTTCCCAGCTCCATTGGCACCAAGAAAACCAAAGATTTCACCTTCGGCCACAGATAAACTCATATTATCAACTGCAATAAAGTCAGCGAATTTTTTCGTTAAATTCTTAATTTCTAAAACATTCATCCTCTCACCCCTAATTCGTTTGTCTGCTTCCAGTATATAGAAAAAGAATGAACGCGCATAAGTGCAATCGTTCATTCTTTTCATATGAGAATATTCATATTTTCAGCGTGAGATGTTCATGTGATTCTCATGTGCCCAACGGAAGAAGAGTGGTGACGGAAAAACCATTCGTGCTATCGACGATGATCTTTCCATTGACGGCAGCCGTCCGCTCTTCCATCCCAATAATGCCTAAACCTTTTTTGATCATCTCCGTTCCCGCTCCATTATCCTTCACTTCGACTCGAATCATTTTATTTAGGATCTTTAGATTGACCGATACTTGCGTGGCATAAGAATATTTCATCGCATTTGTCAGTGCCTCCGTGACATTTTCATGGATGATTTTCCAATGAATCGGTGCGATGATATCGAGATTGCCTTCATGGGTAAGGACCGTTTTGATTGTCTGTTTGGCATTGAAATCATCTACCAGCAACTTTAAGCGGTGAATCCCCACCTGTTCTGTCGGCGGTTTCATATTTTTTAAGGTCAGGCGGATGTTTTCAATCCCCTCTTTTGAAATATTGATGGCATTTTGGAGGAGCTCGGTGGCTTTATGTTGATCTGTTTCCACCAGCCGTTTTGCCGCTTCCATTTGAAAAAGAGCACCCGTCATCGAGTGGCCAATTTTATCATGGATTTCTTGTGAAATTCGATTGCGCTCCTCCAATTTAAAGGTGTATTCTGACTGGCGGATGTATTCGCTATTTTCATGAATATGTTTGGTAAGTTTCTGGAGCTGCTTTCGCATCTCATCTTTTTGCACTTCATTTTTCTCTAGTTTCTCTCCATAAATGGACGTAATTGAAAAAATCATAAATGAAAGGCAAGCGGCTAAGCCATAAATAGGCTGCAGCCACGCTTTCATATAGAGGATGGGAAGCAATGATAACAATAAAACCGCAACTTTCTTATCGATAAAACTGGCCGCCAGCTCGATAATCGTAAGTGGCAACAGCAAATAAAACAATGGATTTACGATTAGATAAGCCACTGTCAAAATACCAATGGACAGGACATGCAGAACCTTTTTAACGGTATGACTTTTAAAAAGATAGAGTGTGATATTGGCGCAAAAATAAACCAAAAACGCAAGAACCACCCAGGATATATGGCTGACATTGACCTGTGCACATTGAATCGCGATATATACAAGCAAAATCATCTTCGTAATAATTATCCACATTTCCATCTTAATCGATTTTCCCGGTGAGGTAGTAAATCGCGATTTGAGTGCGGTGCTCTAGACCCGTCTTTCCTAAAATCGACGTGATGTAATTCGCGACTGTCCCTTCTGAGATAAATAATTCCTTGGAGATGGCTTTATTGGAATATCCCTTCGCAATTAATGAGAGGATATCCCGTTCCCGCTCGGTAAACTGGGTGAGGTCAATCTTTGTTTCAGCTCCATTATTGACCGGAGACAAATTGGATTTTATTTTTTCAAAAATGACATCCTGAAGAATGCTGTTTCCGTGAAACACACTCTTCATTGCATCCCGGATTTGTTCCGGATCATTATTTTTTAACAAATAGCCTTTTGCCCCATTTTTAATGGCATCAAGAATATATTCATCATCATCAAAGGTCGTTAAAATAATCGGCTTAGTGCTTGTTTGCTCGGCAATCAGCTTCGTTGCTTCCACTCCGTTCATATTGGGCATGCGAACATCAAGCAAGGCAAGATCGACTTCATGGGCGAGACAGTAATCGACTGCCTCTTTTCCATCACTCACGGTGTCGAGCACGGTAAATTCTTCGTATGTAGATAAAATAATTTTCAGGCCTTCCCGAATAAAGGAGTTATCATCTGCGATGATGACCTTTATTTTCATACGTTAACAACCCCCTCCCCCATTTACATCATTTACCTATTATAGCAAGAAATAAGATCATGATTGAATAGGATTAGACATTAAATTCTTGCAGCCTTATCTTATAGAGGCTGCCCGCATTAGTAGATCTAAGTAAAAAAAGCGTACAAGATCCCAACAGAGAGGACTTGTACGCTTTTTTTACTGGGATATGATTATGATTCTAGTTGCTTTCATAGTATTAGCTAAACCCAAAATAATTACTCAAGCAGAAATCTTCGTAAATAACCCCATTTGTAAGTTAATTAACTTATCAAGTCTTTCGCTTAGCTTTACAGTTTCCACTGAATTTAAACCTTCCGATAGCCCCACTCCTATCATTTTATTTCTCAAATTTTCGATTTGTACAAAAAGATCATCGTTATTCATCATCACTAAACTCCTTAATATATGAACTATGTACTTAAAAGTTTATCAATTGAAAGCGCCTACAAGTAACTAGTTTTCGTCATCAAATATCGACATTATTAACTATCATCACGTTGTTTATGACACCTACTCCTAAATTGTTCCTCGGAATATGCCGAAAACTTGGTAACTTTGTGCAAAAAAGTTCACATTCTTGACAAATAATCGAGAATAAGTAAAAAATCTGTGTTTTTGCTCCTTAACTTTGGGTAAGTATAGGGCTAATCCCATTATGTATTCTTGTTATTCCAAGAGCCGTATGATCCCATAAAATCTTTTCAATGGTTTCCCATTGATGCTCTTCACATCGAATGATTAAAACAATTTCCGCTGTGATGCCTTTTCCTCCTCGCTGTTTATTTTTGACAAGGAGTATTTTAATGAAAAAGCCCAAAAGTAACCCGCTGACCGCACCAATAATTCCCCAAATAATCGGCCCCCATTTTAGAACATATCCGTAAATCGCACCGAGCAGCATAAAACAAGTTCCCAGCATCGCAGCACCGTCAAACAAACTCAAACCATCCGCTCGGTGGATCGTATCAAATAACTGCCTTGGCTCCGAACGTTTATCAAGCGGGGCAGCGAGAATCTTTTCTTTAGGTATCCCCTTTTGTTCGATCGCAGAGATAGCTAACTCAATAAATAAGGAATTCTCGAAAGTGGCTATGACATACACCTGATTAACACTCACTTTCTATAGAGGAAAAATAAAGTCTTTACTTTGATATCTTTGCCGTAGAAATTTTGACATTTCTTTTTCACACAATTTGTTGTGCTCAATGGCAGACGCATAAGAATCATAAATAATGAAAAAGTAAATCGAAGGAAAATACAAAGCCCATTGCATATCTAATATTTCTTTGGCATGCGCAAAATTTCCAGTCATCGAGGCATGGATGGCATGTGGAATATGCCCCAAATACGTGATTGCCACGGCATAAACAAAAATAAAGAACCCCGTAATAACATGATGGAGATATAGATGACCAAGACCAGGAAATAAAGTGGACCAGATCAACGCATTGATAGGTTTTCGTTTATCTAAAAAGTTCGTGTCCCATGTTCCCATTTTTATGTTTAAGATAGGCGCGTCCTCGCGGTCGGCCAAGACATACTGCTTATTGAGATCAATGGTTGTCCGATAGCTATCCCAAATACCAAACATGTAAATCGCCAGATACAGAATTAACCACCGATTATCCAGAACATCTTTTGCCTTTTCAAATTCACCTATTAACGTATATAAAATGCCAAGGTTCACTTTCGCTTTTTCGTTTATGAAAGTCTCCCAAAGAATAAGAATATAGCCAGCCATGTAGCGATGCAGCATGATATGACCAAACCCGGGATATGAGAAAGAAAAGAATGCGGCAATCCAAGGATTCTTTAAATGCAATTGTCCCGTTGTAAATTGGGAAAGATATGATCGCTGCCTTCGAAACGGAGGTATTTGATTCACTTGTTGTCCTTTCCCCCTTCAAAAAACATATGTCTCAGCTAGTGTTTACAAATAATGTCATAAATATCCATACCCAGCTAGAATTAGCCAATTTCCAAAAAGAGTGTACAATAGGTTTATGTTCATGAAAGGTTGGGATGAAGGAAGATGGTTTGGAAGATTAATAGTTCAAGGAAAGAACAAGTGGATCGTTTTGGGGTAGTGATTGAAAAGGTCATTGTCCCAAACGGGGAGGAAAGGAACTTTTCCTATTTAGATTTTGCAAAGGGCGTCTGTATCCTCCCCATCACAGCGGATAAGGAAATCATTTGTTTAAAACAATACCGTCATGCGATTAAAAGCTGGGAATGGGAACTGCCCGCGGGAATGATTGACAACGAAAGCGATGCTCCCATCGATACGGCGAAAAGAGAATTGGAAGAAGAGACTGGCAATACAGCTGACTATTGGCTCGATTTAGGCAGTTTTTATCCGTCACCTGGCTCTACCAGCGAGGAAATTTATTTATTCGCAGCTACCGGCCTTCACGCTGTCGAGCAACGACTGGAAAGCAGCGAACAAATCGAATTACATAAATTGACGATGCACGAAGTGAAGACTTTAATTGAAAAAGGCGAATTCAAGCATGGCGCTGGACTTGCTGCGGTATTAAGATATATGTTGATTACCGATAATCGGTAATTAATGATCATCAATAAGAAGTAACAACCCATTGCCGTTACTTCTTATTGATGTTATATCGCTTTTTCCCCTTTAACCCCATTGATCGAATAGCTGACGGTGATCTCTGCATTCAAGGAATGGGAGACGGAGCAGTATTTGTCTTTCGACAATTGTATCGCCCGGACCACTTTATCTTCAGGCAGCTCTCCGTCTAACGCATAATGAATATTAATCGTCGTAAAGCGCTTCGGATGCTCCTCGGCACGCTCTCCTTTTACATCCATTTGAAATGCGGATGGCTCAAGACGCATTTTGTTCAAGATCGAGATAATATCAATCCCCGTACAGCCGGCAACCGCCTCTAGCAGCAGCTCCGTTGGTCTTGGACCGGAATTCTCCCCGCCCACTTCTGGTGCCGCATCCATAATAAATTCATGCCCGGTGGGGGTGACCCCCGAAAATGCCATTTTCCCTTTCCAGTTTATTGATAAATCCATACACATCCCCCTTTCATTCATTTATTTTTACCCATGAATCACTTCCTTATTTTACATTTTTTCATGGTGAACGATTAGTAGTTTTGATTAGTTATTTTACGAATACATTCAAGTCATATCACTAGTAATCTAGTTCATTTTCCAACTATTATTTGTTTTTTCTTACTAGATGTTTGAAAGAAAGGAATTGAATAAAAGATTCTTAGATTTGCTTCTTTATGACAAAATGAGCAGGTGCAATGATAATTATCAACTTTAACAACATGAGGAACTTCCAGTCCTTTGAGTGCTTCCCTTACATGTTTTTTACAAACAAACACGATGATACCTACTTTCAGCAAATTTCCTTAATGCCATTCAGGATAATTTAAAAAAGATCGTTAACTCCAATAACTTCATATAGACTTTACACTTTGTGCTTTACTCATTATCAATCGCAGACCTTAATTGATAATCATTATCAATACCTAATATAAATAATAATTGAAAATGATTATCAACGTCAATAATAAAGAGCGAATTTTCAGCTTTTTTTGGAAAGATTAGTAGTTATTCGTGACCGTTTGCATTGTAAAAAGCCATCGACGGGAACGATTAGCCGTTATTCATGACCGTTTCCATGAAAAAAAGCCCTTATCGGTCACGATTAGGGCTTTTCTTGCAATTGTTGAAATTAAAATCTCTCAAGTAATTCTATGATTACTTTATATGTAGATGTCGTGTCCATGTAGGCATATCTACCTTTCCCATTCCAGAAGTTTCCTCTCTGAATGACGGGATAGCCCATGTCCTCTAGTAATCTCATCTTTTCCTCCATGTCATCGACCACGAAGGAAATATGGTGAACTCCTTCGCCATATGTTTCAAGGTGCTTTTTCCACGTGCTTGGTGAATCACCCGGCTCGATTAATTCTAGTTGAAGTAATGGGGTATTGATAAACATGTATTTGGAGTCAGCCTCCGTTGGCTTTCCTTCAAAAGTAACCTGTGTAAGCTCACTTGGTCCAGATTGAATCACGGGTGGCTTTTCGACATCTAGTAACTTGCAGTACGCTTCAGCTGCAGCGTCCAAATCTCTCACAACAATGGCCAGCTGCTCGACTTTATTGGTTCCTAACAAAGGAGTGAATACATCTGCAGCAGGTGCCGTATCTCTCGGCTCAGCACTTTCTAGTAGCTCCATGAGTGTCTTATGACTATTTAACGTATCCACATATACATATCTTCCATCACTAGATGTAAATTCCCCGCTTTGCAGCAACGGAAATCCGTTCTCTGCAAAAACAGGCAGCTTCTCTTTAATAGAGTCCACATCAAAAGCAATATGATGGATACCTTCCCCCACCGTATCTAAAAAATCGCGCATCGTACCAGGTTCCAAGTCAGGTTCAATCAATTCGATCTGTACGGTTGGTGTGTTTAAGAACACGAGTTTACTACGGGAATCGGTTGGCTGACCGCGAAAGACCACTTTAGAAACATCACGGTCGCCTGTTAGAAACCACTTCGGTGTCGGGATCCCCAGAAGTTTCGCAAATGCTTCGGAAGCCTGCTCTATATCACGAACAACGAATGCAATTTGATTAATGACGTTATTTCCAGCTAACGGCTTTAATTCTGTTAATGATTTTTCGGTCATTTATATTCCCCCAGTTTTTCATGCTAATATCAACCTAGTCCGCGAACGGCCAAGCCTCCATCACTTGAAATCACTTCACCTGTAATTGCGCGGGCCTGATCGGAAGCGAGCAGGAGATAGGATCCGACATGATCTTCCGATTGCATCGCAATTTGGAGTGGATTCCGTTTCTTTATACTCTTCTCTTTTGTCTCATTATCGACGGTTTTTACAAAAGGCTGCAGCGGCGGAATGACATGAAGCGCGGTTAACGTTCCTCCAGGCGCGACCGCATTGACTCGAATGTCGGGTGCTAATTCAAACGCAAGTTGTCGCATTAACCCAATTTGGGCATGCTTGCTCGCCGTATACCAAACACCGCCCCCATCTGGATAAAAACCGGCCCCAGAAACGGTGAAAATCATGTTCCCGGCTGTTTTCTTCAGCTCCGCAGTGGCCGCTTTTGCCCCATTGAAATATCCCTTCACATTGATCGTAAATAGGAGGTCATAGGCCGCAGACATCGCTTCCGGAGTGACATTTTCAAATTTGGCGAATCCATCGAATACACCGGCATTCGCCACAAACACATCTAATTTTCCATAGGTTTCAACTGCTGTTTGTACGGCTCGCACATGGTCTTCATAGACGGTCACGTCACCTTCAATACATTGAACCTGTTCTCCAAATTGCTGTTTGAGCTCATTTAGTCCGGCTAGTGACCGATCAAGAATGGTGACAACCGCACCTTCTTTCACAAATGCCTCAGTGACAGCTTTTCCAATCCCGGAGGCACCTCCGGTCAAATAGACTGATTTTCCTGTGAGTTGAGCCATCATGGTGCTCCTTTCTACTTTAGCTACTATACAAAAATAGCCAGATTCCTAGTATTTAATGTCGTTTGATCTACAATGAATACTCGCTTAGAAAGCTTCCATTCTCCATCCACATAGGTAAACTCATCTTGACGCTCCCCTGAAATTAAATCATGATGGATATCCGTACTGCGGCTGCGGTAGATGGTTAAATAACTGTGGACGACTGCCTTTTCATTCGGAACGTACTCGATGAGACGCACGTTATTGACAGACCTCCGTGTCCGCGACGGCGGTATCTCAGCCCAAGCGTAATCGGTTTTTAAACGGTCAACGCGAATTTTCAATAATTCAATATCATCATCAAACGCAAACATATCTAAAGAATAATCGGGGCGCAGGGTCCCTTCCTTATTGACCCGAACCGGCATTTGATAGGAGATAGCTGGATGCAGCATGTTAAACCAGCCATCAAAATCAATATCATCAAGGAACTTTGCCTCTTCATACAGCCATTGTTCAAATTCATAAGTTGCCAGCATTTTCTCTAAACTCATACATGACTCCTCCCATCTTTCATACGTATTTCAAAAAGGCCCTCATACATCAGGTCGTCATTAGATCGAGCCAGTAACGATAAAAGTTCCGTTGATTGGCCTCCGTGAATTTATCATCAAAAACCACACCAGGTCCTACAAAATCTCCGACAGGTTGACGATGTAACCCCATCGTATAATTAAAGGTCAATTGTTTCACTAAAGGCATTGTCCCAGTGGCAGCCGCGGTAATATCCGTAAATACCTCGGTATCATCCTGTTCAAAGATACCAGACGGACTGAAGGTTAATATAAACGACTCACGAGAACGCTTTTTCCAATCAAGTGATGCATTTTTCTCAACTAAAAACCAAGTAATGACCTCCATTTTGTCGACACCCACCGGCCTCCAGAGACGAACCGAAGTATTCGAGATCAACTGGCCCTTTACCTTTGTATGAGAAATTAAGAAGGAGAGATTCGGAAAAGTATTTCCAATCATATTTTTTAAATTGGACAAGACGTCAAATTGTTCTTCGGTTAAATTGGATTTATATTCATCTTTCAGCTCTTCAGGGAAAGCAAAATCCGGATTTGGTGTCCCAAGATTTAAACCATGTCCATGGCTTGTATGGATTTGATACCCTTTTTTGGAATAGGTCGCACTTGGAACCATTCCCAATTTAACAATCGACCCATGCGTCACCATCGTATGGTAGGAATCACCGACAAAATTGTCGGCACCAATTTTCCAGTTTGATTGAATAATAAACCGTTGCGGCGGCCCGACCACTTCCATTTCGGCACGTCCCACTAAAATATCAAGATACCATTTAAAATCACCTAGAAAATCTTCTAATGATTCTGCCTCGTCATTCCATGTACCAAAGATCAGGCCTTTGTAGGTTTCGATTCTGACTTTATGAAGCCCTAAACCCGATTTATCAAAGCCTTCACCGTAAATATCCTTTTGGAGCGGAACGCCGACACAATCGCCATTGTTTTTAAAATTAAAGCCATGATATGGACAGGTAAAGGAAGATTTATTACCGGCATCCGCACGGCAAAGCTTCATACCGCGATGGGTACACATATTATAGAGGCCGCGAATTTCACCATCAGCACCGCGTGTAAGAATGACAGAATAACCCGCTACATCTCTCGTAATGAAATCATTTTTATTGGGGATTTCTGATTCATGACCAATAAACAACCAGGTTTTTAAAAATACCTTCTTATGTTCAATGTCATAAATCTTTGGGTCGCCTAAAAGCGAGGCAGGAATGGAGCCCTCTTCTGGTCGAACGGATTCGATTAAGTATTCAATGGCTTCTTTTTGCGACATTTCTTCAAGATTGATGTTCGTTTTAATCATAGGCCTATCCCCCAATTTTTCTCATATTCACAGGAGAATGAGATCAACTCTTCGGGTTCCCCCTGTTTTTTTACTATTATAAAATTATTTTATCATTATCCCACTTTAACAACCGCATCTTTATTTTTCAAAACAGACAACACACTCAGCGCAGCCAAGTAACTTGTCTTCGGATTATTCGGCATTGGATCATTTTCCACTTGTAGTGATAGTTTTCCGAAAGATCCTGTTGCCTCAATGGAATGACTATTTTTCCTCACGGTTGGATCAGAGATAATTTTCACACCAGTTTGTTCTGGACCCAGCCCCGCCAAAGACAAAATAATCGATACATTAATATTCTTCGGGAATAATTCAATTGCTTCATTTGCCGAGCCTTCGAACATCACTTGTTCTCGGTCAGCAGGTGCTCCAGGCAATGCTTGCGGCGGTTTCCTTGTAATAATCGAAACCGATTCTAGTTCGCCGATCGATTTAGCTGCTTTCAAGACATCCAAGCCTCCGATGGCCCCTGCAGGTAAATGGATTCTCGTGCCGCTTGCTTGACAGATTCCTTCAAGTTCCCTATAAAAATCCACATCGGCCAGGGCACCCACACTGCTTAACACTAAATCTTTTCCCTTTGCCAGAATGGAAGCCGCATGGTCTTTCACCACTTCAATGGTCGCAGCTTCAATTACTACGTCAATCGCAGGATCTTCGATTAACCGTTGAACATCCTGATAATTTGCT
Source organism: Neobacillus sp. KR4-4 (assembly GCF_042136325.1). NCBI lineage: Bacteria > Bacillati > Bacillota > Bacilli > Caryophanales > Bacillaceae > Neobacillus > Neobacillus sp. KR4-4. The sequence goes on along the minus strand of NZ_JBHHJU010000007.1, from coordinate 102,599 downwards.
GTATCAAACTCAGCAGCAAGCTGCTCTGCCGTTTGATTATTTCTTGTATAGAGGCCGACAATTTTACCATCCGGAAGAAGTCCTTCGATATTGATGCGTTGAAGAAGGAACTTGCCAATATTTCCTCCCCCAATTAACCCTATTCTCATCCCGACTCCCCCTTAGTTAGCCAAACCATATGAATCTGCGAAATATTCGAGCCCGCAATGCCTTGTTTCACGAGAAAGACCACTTTCCTTTAATCCAGGGAAATCAAGATGAAGGTCTTGGAAAACCGTATGATTATTATGAAAAACAGCCCCTGCTTCCAACCGGTCCGCTAACTTCACGGCCAATGCTTCATCCTCTGTCCAAACAGACGCCCTTAAACCAAATTCACTGTCATTAGCTAGTCGTACGACCTCATCCACATCTGAGAACGGTAAAATCGGAATCACCGGACCAAATTGTTCCGCACGCACAATTTCACTGGATTGCGCTGCTCCAGTAATAATCGTCGGTGCAATAAAATAACCTTGTTCCCACGATTCCGGGTCGAGCTGAATTCCGCCCGTAATCACATTTGCTCCTGCATCAGCAGCCCGATTAATCAAGCCGTTTACATAGTCATATTGGGACTTGTTATTTAATGGACCCATTTCGACATCCGGTTGAATCCCATTGCCCACTCGAATGTGGCTGAATTCCTTCGTTAATTTTTCAACGACCTCTTTATAACGTGATTCGTGCACATAGATCCTTTTAATGGCGGAGCACACTTGCCCTGCCGCACGGAGAACACCAAACCGAAGACGCTTCACCGCTTCATCATCTAAATTCGCATCAGCAAGAAGAATCGCTGCATCATTCCCGCCCAGTTCCATATATAATTTTTTGACGGTCCCGGCAGCAGCGCGCATAATTTCTTTGCCCGTTTCGGTACTGCCAACGAATGCAATCGTGCGCACCCGCGGGTCGGAACAAAGTGCATCCCCAATCACACCGCCTGAACCTGTCACGATATTAATGACCCCAGCAGGAAAATAGGAAGCGACCACTTTTAAAAACGTCATAATCGTTAAAGGGCAACTCGTTGCGGGCTTCACCACGACGGTATTTCCTGCCAGCACCGCAGGAATAACTCGCTTAAAGGTAAGAATCAGCGGGGAGTTCCACGGAGAGATAATTGCTGCTACCCCGCGTGGACGCTTGCGGATCTGCACCTTTTGACTCCCTGGCAGGCTCTCCGGCTTCCACCATTCAAGAAGTTCGTCTGCTCCTTGTTTCATGATATCGACACAACGCAGCAAATCTTTCTTCGCTTCAACAAGTACCTTGCCATTCTCGCGAACTAGTAAACTAACATTCTCTTCCACGATGGCCTTAATCTCTTCCGCTGCAAGCCTCATCTGGTTGGCCCGGTCTTCAATCTCACTTTGCGACCAGCTTTCATAGGCTTTCGCTGCGGTTCCCACTGCTTCTTCTACATCCGCTTTTGAACATAGTGCCACTTCGCCGACCACTTCACTCGTCTGTGCCGGATTGATGACTTTTGCTGTTTTTTCAGCTTGGATCCACTGACCGCCAATTAAGTATTTTCCTGAAACATATGGATGTGTTGAAATCACGTTTATTCCTCCCTACAACTTTTTCGGTTTAAAAGCATCGGCTGCCCCAGGAGGACCTCCAAATGGTTTTGCCATCGGTCCGACCGCTTCCATATCGACCACAATCATGTTAGGCTTTTTACTTGCGACGGCCTTTTCCAGTTCTGTGACAAATTCTGCAGCTGAAGAAATTCGCGCGGCGTCAAATCCCATTGATTGCGCTAATAACACAAAGTCAGGACTCATTAAATCAACCGCTACCTGACGGCCATATGCCGCATCTTGAATATTTCGGAGCACGCCATACCCAGCATCATCAAATAACACGACAATCAACGGCAGTTTCTCTTGGGCAGCGGTGGCCATTTCACCGACATTAACCATAAATCCGCCATCTCCTGCCATTAACACAACAGACTGATCTTTATTGGCCATTTGCGCACCAATTGCCGTTGGCAGCCCTTGACCAATTCCCCCGCCTGATGCGTGAATCGATGTTCTTGGCTCATAGATTTCAAATAACCGGCTTCCCCATACATTTGCCTGAACGGTTACATCCCGGACTAAAATGGTGTTTTTAGGCAATACTTTTCGCATGCCATCGAGGATTTGCTCATAAGGACCAAGTGTCGCTCGTAACTGGGTCCGCAATTCTTCGCGAACGGACTGCACTTCATCCAAATAAGCTGGATCCGGAAGCACTGAAGTTTGAGTTAATGCCTGATTTAATCCTTGTAAAATGAGTTTGGCATCGCCGACAAGTCCATAACTAGTTTCATAGTTTCGGTTCATTGCCTGGAAGGATGCATCAATCGCGATATGTTCTTTTGGAGCAGGGACTTTCCAGTTCGCTGTTTCATTTCCTCTAAATCTCACGCCAATACTGATCAACAAATCAGCATCTTTCAGCAAGTTTTTCGTTAATTCATTCGCAGCAAAGTGGCCGATACATTGGGGATGATCTTCAGGTATACTTCCTTTACCTGATTGGCTGGTGATCACGGCTGCCCCAATCTTTTCGGCAAGCGCTGTCACCTCTTTCGATGCACCAGAAGTAATCACCCCTCCTCCTGCCCAAATGACCGGACGGCGAGCATGACTCATTTTGCTTACTACCTCTTCAGGTAAGGTTGGGATGGTTTGATTGGTTGGAGCAATTACGCTGATTTCCTCAATCGAATGATTAGGAATAATCGCCGATTGAAAATCAATGGGGATTTCAAGTGTTACAGGTCCTGCTGGATAAGCCAATGCCTCTTGGATCGCTTGTCTAACGACGGCTCCTGCTTGCTCAGGTTTTCGTAATCGTACGGCCTTTTTACAAGCGCCTTCCATCATCGATAACTGGTCTTTACATTCGTGAATATAGCCTCTGCCCGTTCCTAAGTAAGGGGAGGCCACCTCGCCGGTCAGATGAAGAACCGGTACGCCTGCGGCCCATGCTTCAATTAGCGAACCGGCTGCATTTCCGGCCCCTGTTCCCGTACTCGTAATCACGACGCCCAATTTCCCTGTTGCTCTTGCATAGCCATCCGCCATATTGGCTGCTCCACTTTCCCCGCGGGAACAAACTAAATGAATACTTCCTTCACGGAGAATTGCATCGTAAATCGGCATATTGTGGATACTCACAATTCCAAACGCTACCTCTACACCAGCACGAATAAGTTCTTGGACCACTGCGTCAGCTGTTGTAAATTCTAATTGCTTATCTTCACTCATTATTCATTCCTGCCTTTATCTATGATTTTATCTATGTTAATAGATTGTTGATTTCCACTCCAGGCGCTTCGCTTTCCGCAGGCGTGCCGGCGAGCCTCCTCGTCGCTGTGCTCCTGCGGGGTCTCCCCTGCCCCGTACTCCCGCAGGAGCACAGCGCCTTCCGCTCCTATCAACAATGAGTTTTAACATTGCATTTAATTAAAGCGCTTTCCCGAGCGCTCCTGCTGTTTCAATGGTTGAACCTGATACATAGCTTGCTTTATTTGAGGCCAAAAATAAGATTACACTGGCTACTTCTTCTGCTTCTCCTACTCTGCCTAGAGGGATATTTCGCTTTTTGGCTAAGTCTGCATAATAGTCTTCAGCGTTCATATCCGGAGCATTTTTCAATCTTCTACGTTCCCATTGATCGGTTCGAATTAAGCCTAAGCTGACGGAGTTGACTAAAATATTATCGGACGCAAGTTCTTGCGATAATGTCTTGCTTAAATTTAATAAGCCTGCTCTCGTTGCCGCCGTGGCAATCATATGTCTTTCCGGCTCTTTTGCTAAGGTTGCATTAATATTAACAATGCGGCCGCCGCCCCTTTGAACCAAATAAGGATGAACGGCCTTCACCGCATAAATAATCGCAAAGTATTTCAACTGGATTTGCTGCTGCCATTGTTCATCGGTAACATCAAAGAAATGTCCCATCACACTTTGTCCGGCTGCATTGACAAGAATATCAATTCCGCCAAAATAGTCTGCTGCACCGCTGATAAATTCGTTGACTTCCTCTTTATTGGTGACGTCACAGGTTGCGGCAAAAATGGAGGTTGCTGTTCCAAACTTTGTGAGATGATCATATGCTTGGTCTTTGCGCTCACTATTTCTGCCGCAAACCGCGACGCTGGCCCCTTCCTGAAGAAACATCTCTGCTGTTTTTAAGCCAACTCCAGAGGTTCCTCCCATAATGACCGCTACCTTACCCTTTAATCCTAAATCCATCATGACACCCCTTTTTTAGCTATACCAATGTTTTTACATCGACCCATCCAGGATCCGGTACTCCGCCCATCGCCGCTCTTGTTTCCGGTTTTGGCGGTCCGGCAATGCCCCATTGGTCCATTAGATGTGGTACCCGCTTCCAGACACGTGCTCTCCATTCAGACTCATCTTCAATCGTTTCTAAGTAACAGGTATACTCCATCACAAACTTCCCGGGATCTTGAAAATAACAAAATACATTGTTTCCAGGACCATGGCGGCCTGGGCCCCAAATCTCTTGATAGCCTGCTTTTCTTACATTACTGATTCCTCTCATGACCTCGTCGACGGTATCGACTTCATAGGCGATATGGTTCACAGAGGCGTGAGCATCCTGATTAAAAGCAATCGAGTGGTGTTTTCGGTTACAGCGCAAGAAGGACATTTGGTGCTCACTCCAGTCCGTCACCTTAAACCCTAAGACGTTCGTATAAAAATCCGTAATCATATCCAGGTCTTTCGTGTTCATTACGACATGGTTCAGTTTGACCGGATCGACGTTTTTCTTGTTCCAAATCGACGTATGAATTTCAACCCAGGCGGATAATTCAATGCAGCGATTTTCTGGATCGACAAAGCGCAAGCCATATCCTTTTCCTTCTTCGTCTAAATATCCTGGCGGGGAAACAATCTTGACACCTTTTGAAGCAAGGATTTCCGCTGCGCGATCGACAGCATTTTTATCGACCATTCCAAACGCGATATGGTGCAGTCCTCTTTTCTCACCGGCATGCAAGCTTAATATATGGTTTTCAGGGCCAGCGCCGCGAAAATAAACCGAATGTTCATCTTGCGCCACTTTATCTAGGCCCCATATTTTTTCATAAAAATCAGCTTGTTCCTGGAGAACAGGGGTAATTAAGCTGATATGCCGTAAATGAGTAATCCCTAACATCTCGCCACCTCCAATTTTTAAAAACAGGGATGATCCCGTTAAAAAGTAAGCGGACCATCCCTGTCAACAAAGTAATCAGGGAGTACATTTCCCTTAAACATCTGCCTAATTGTCAAATTACTTTCCGTTAATAATTGCTTCTCTTTCCTTTGCCCGCTGAATACGAAGTTCTTCTAACGCACTGCCTTTTGGATAGGTCGGTAAATTCGGCTTGACTGCACCTAACATGACAAGCATTAATGCCTCTTCTTCCGTATCATTGCGGAGACCGCGGTAGACGCCTGGCGGGGAGCTGATACAATCCCTTTCATTTAAGACAATTTCATGGACTTCACTTTCGCCCTCTTCTTGGATAAGAGCCGTTACACTGCCTTTGATGACAAAGAAAACTTCTTCCACATCATCATGTAAATGAAGCGGGCCCATACAACCTGCAGGTAAAACCATCGTGCTTAAGGTAAAGTGTTCAGCCGCAATCACATTTGAATCATTATTTGCTGTGGCACCACGGCCGATATATCTCATTTGTGCCCGACGATAAGCTGGATCAATTTCTTCCTGGAACTTCAACACATTCCAATCAAGCGTGCGATCTTGTAACCTCGCCACATATTTTTTCTCAAATGCTTCTACCGAAAATTTTTCCTCAGACATTTTCAACACTCCTCTATGTTTTATATGCAAAACATTGTTTTCCTTATAAACCAATAATAAATCTCAATATTATAATTGTCAATTAAAAATATTGAGAAAATTTAATATTCAAAACTATGTTTTATATACGTAACGTTTAACATGCTAGATTGTCACCCGATTGGGAGGTATACTCTCAATCTTGAGTTCCGAGGCTTCTCTTTTCAATGTAAACAGATACGCAACGAATCCGAGCGCCGCTGCGATAATCAACATCACAATGGACGGTCCAAAGTCCCCGCCAGCGATATCAACCATAAAGCCCATAATATAGCTGGAAAACCCGCCTAGAATGTTCGTGAAACCCATTAATCCTGCTGCACGGCCGGCTGTTTCAGGTGTCGAGAATTTAACCATAAATAAGTTACTTAAATGGAATACGCCCCCTTGGGTTCCCATCGCTAAGCCCATGCAAACCCCCGCCATCACTGGCTGCGGAGAAAGAATCGCTGCCGTTAAAAAGGTGGCTGTCAAAAGAAATAGAATCGTCGCAAGTAAGCTAGGACGCTTTGTTTTATCGGCCAAATACCCGCAAAGGAGAACGAATCCCAAGGCGAAGAGCCAAGATAACGAGGTGATTCCAGTCATCGCCTCTCTTGAGAATCCTTTCGCACCAACTAAATAAGTAGGAAGCCAAATACTAATTCCAAAAAATAAGAACGATGATACTAACATGCCGAACCAAACAATCCAATAACGGTAGTCCTGAGCAAAGTTCTGTTTTTTCGTTGGTGCATTGGAATCTGACTGACGAATATACGCTAATTCCTGTGGATCTAAACGTGGATGTTCTTCAGGTGTATCACGTGTAAGGAAGATAAACATAGGAAGAACAATGAAAATATTAAACGCTGCTAAAACAAAAAAGGCGGCTTGCCAATGAAAAGTAGCAATCACAAGTGTTAAGATAATGGCTCCACACGCCGGTCCTAAATAGTTTCCTGACAGCCAGGAAGATTGCGCTCGACCCAGTTCGCGCTGGTGGAACCAATTGGAGATAAATTTCCCACAAATTGGGATCATCATTCCTTCACCAATACCAAGAATGACACGGCTCAAGATAAACATCTCATAGGAAGTAGATAACCCGCCAATCACCATTGTAATCGCCCATACAATGAGACCGATGATCCCTGTCTTCCTTGCCCCAAGCTTATCTATGATAAATCCCCAGAAGATGTTGGATACGGCATAAGAAATCGTAAAGATAAAAGTAATCAATCCAATTTTTGCGTTCTTATCGGCACCAGTTAATCCTAGATCCGTTAAGAAACCTTGATCGGTTTGAATAATCGAAATCCCTAATTTATCAATTTGTCCAAAAAACCAAAAAAAGAAAATAGGCATGGCAATATAAATCCAACGTTTATTCGTTTTCAGCAAGAAAAGTGCCCCCTTTTAGTTTTGAATTCCAATGAATACGCTTCCACAGGATCTTATTATACAATAGTTCGATGTCCCAACCCGACTTTTATCCCTCCTTTAATATTTTCCAGCAGCAATGAAAACGTTTCATATACAAAACAAGGTTTGCTACTATGTTTATTTTAAAGTTTTAAGAAAATTGTGTCAACAGTAATAATGCAATTTGTTTTATTAAATAAAATACGTTTTGTATGTAAAACATACAGCAAAAAAGCTTGCGATTGTTCACAAGCTTTCTAGTTCACTTTTGTATGGCAGCCCATAAAACCGGATAGAATTCTGGAAGTTTCCAGCACCTTAGGTACAGCAATTTTCTCAATAAAATCTTGGTTGAACGTTGCCTCAGTTGCAACCAAATTAATCGCGGCCATTACTTTGCCTGTCCGCTCAAAAACAGGTGCAGCCACAGACTGAATTCCATGGTGGAATTCTCCCTTTGTAATCGCATACCCTTTTTCACGGATTGATGCTAAATCCTGTCCAAAATCCATAAAATCGGTTTGTGTTCGCTCCGTATAAGGTTTTAAATTCGAACCAAATAATATTTGGTTCAGTTTTTCTTGTGACTGATACGCCAGCTGGACCTTTCCATTGGCGACCGCATGGGCGGGCAGTCTTAACCCAATATTCACATTAACCGCGGAAACCCCGCGGACAGGTGCACTGCCAACATACACGACTTCTTGTCCATCCAAAATGGATAAATGACAAGATGCCCCTGTTTCATCCCGTAATTTTTCCAAATAAGGCTGCGCAATTTCCGGGAGTTTTAATGTACTTAAGTAGGCAAAACCTAATTCAAGCACTTTTGGAGTTAAACTGTAGCGTTTCGTGTGTTCATCCTGGTCGAGATAGCCAAGTGTTTGGAGTGTATACAATAATCGGAACGGAACGGTTCGGCTCACATCCAGTTCTTTTGCGATTTCTACTAAGGATAATGTCGGACGCTCTTCACTAAATAACTTTAAAATCTCCAATCCCCTTACTAGCGAATTGGCATTATATCTGTCCTTTTCTTCTTTTGCCATCAGCAATTCACCAACTCATTGTTAATTTACTTATACTACTATTTTATCAAAATTTACGCAAAGAAAGATATTCCCTTATTGATTTATCGGTAAAGTGGTTAGAAAGTCTCGGACGATTTCGTTAAAACGAGCAGGGTCTTCTTGATAACACAAATGTCCGGTTCCAGGGATCGTCACAAAAGTGGATTCCTTAATTCCCTCATGAAATATCTGCGATTCACTAACAGGTGTCACCCGATCTAATTCTCCGCAAATAACCAGCGTAGGAACATGGAGCGATGGAAGAATATCCATTTGATTTAGGGAAGAAAGCGAATAGGCGACAGAGCGGAAGCCCATCGGTCTGATTTGCGAATAAATTCTTTCTGCCTCTTTCAGTATTTCAGGATCCGGCTGCGGTGATAAAAGTTCCTGTACACGTAGCTTGGCAAGTTCTTTTGGATCTAGAGTATCAATATTATGGAGACGGTTGTTTAATCTTCGTTCATTCTCTTCTTTACTCAGGGCTGCTGCCCCTCTGGTTGCATCTGAAATAATTAACGCATTTACCATTTCAGGAAAGCGGTAACAAAAGTCGAGCGCAATAGCTGAGCCCATTGAATGTCCTAGGAGCGTGACGGATGGATAGTTTAATTTTTCAATAAATCCTTTTAACACATCCGCAAACTGACTAAATTCTTTCAATTCTACTACAGGATCTGAACTTTTCCCGTATCCAGGCGCATCCCAGGCAATCACCGTGAACTGCTTAGCTAAGCCCTGTAATTGTTTTTTCCAGGACTGCGAGTTGTTACCCATTCCATGTAAGATGATTAATGGAGGTCCCTCTCCCTCAATTTCATAATGAATCTGTAGATCATCTACTTGTAAAAATGGCATGCTTTCCCCTCCAAACGAAGTTTGTTTTATAAGTAAAACACTGTTTTATAATTATATATTAAAACAACTAAAAAATAAGTCAACTGAATTTTCTTGAAATTAAGGTTAGGATCTGTTAGAACTGACTGGTGATTTCAATGTATATGGAAAATAAACGGAAAATTTCCGGCTAAATTGGGAAATACCTATATTTCCTTAAGAATAAGGGAAGTTTTTCCGGTTATATTATCCAAATCTTTGGATTTTGTCTTATAAAGAGAAGTTAACCGGAATATCTCCGCTTATATCTGCTTTTTAAGCCCCCTCTTTATACAATAGCCGGAAATTCTCCGCCTATGATTTCTCATACCTACACGAAATCGTACGGAGACTGCGAAAATGGTTTGCTACATCGTAATTCGTAAATGATGAAATAGCAATTAATAACAAAAATAGCAAGGGTATAAACCCTCGCTATTTCTAACGTCTGTGTTGTTAGTGTTTACTAACTGTACTTATATGGCAATAGACAGAATTAAACCAAAATACAATGCTGCGATAAAACCGACACCAAAGACAACTCCTAGTATAGGCTTTACCCTTTTAAAACTAATGATAATCAGGAACAAAAATAGGATAGAAACAATGATTAGTAGTCCCGTTTGAAGGGACGGTACTAAATTCAACTGTAAGGTGGAAAGAATATTCTTTCCCAATAACCATTCTACCCACTTTGATGCACCTTCCGACTTCACCGTAAATTCAACCTCATGTGGCGGCGACAGCGTTCCCATCACCGCTGTAAAATAGAAAACGAACAATAAAATAATACTTTCTGCTTTTACCCACGGTTTCGGATTAAAGGCAGGGAGTTTTACTGTTTTCCTTGAAAGCACACCATTGATTAAGGCAAAAACCAATACGGGAACGATACTTATATGCTTTAATAGAAGCATTTGTCCATACGGCAAAACCCAAGTTCGAACATAATCTCTAGGTTCAACTACAAATAGCATTAGATAAATCCCGCTAAAAAGTATGATGAGGATACAGAAAATGGCAAAAGGCGTAAACCACCGTAAAAATTTAGACCAATTTGACCACTCTTTAGAGAACCAAGCAACCTGAATAAGGATCCCTGTCCATAATGTAATGATTAGAAAATGAGTGCTATGTGACAGCAATCCTGGCCAAAATGACAGTGAAGCAGAATGACTGGAATATCCAACAGCTACTATCATCAGGAACAGCAAAATGGATTGCACATATTTGGAGCCCTTTAGCAAAATTGCTAGATATAAGAAGGTCGCCATAAACCCAATAAAAATCCATGCTTTTCCTACTTGGAAGTCCAACAACACAGATTTAATGGCTAAAGGAAGACCCACTCCACCTTGAAAATAGGAAACCGTCTGAACAACAGGTCCTAATGAGAAAATAATAATTCCAAGTGTGGAAAGCAGTAAAACAGGTATTGGAATATTGATTTTTGGTTTATTGGATTCAGGTACAAACCGCAAAGCCACATGTCCAACAAGAATCGAATACAACAAATAATTACCGAATTCTGCGATAGGAATTAACAGTCCCATTACTAACGCTTCCTTCTAAATAAAAGGAATACTCCAATGATTAAAATGAGGACGACCACACTAATAATAATATTCTTCATATTGGATGTAGAATCTACCGAATCATTTTTTGTTTTTTCCTGGTTAGAATTCTCTTTTTTAGGTTCTTCTTTTTTTGGAGTAACGGGCTGTTTTGTTTCCGCCTTCGGTTCTTCCTTCACTACTTTTTGCACCGTAAAGGGGATTTCACCAGATATAGGGTGACCATCTTCACCAGCAATACTCCACTGAATGGAATAGGTACCATTTTCTAAGGGTGTTGATAATGAACCGATTAGTTGATTGTCGTTTGGAGTAACACTTACTAATGGTATTTTCTTACCATCTTTTACTAATGTCATGGTGCTTAATGATTCAATCTTTCCTTCATAGGTAAGCACGATTTCCTTAAGGTCCTCTTTAACAACTTGTCCCGAAGTTGGATTGGATGTGGTTAATTCCGTATGGGCGCTTGCAATCGAAGGAAGCGTGACCAACATAACAATTAGTACGAAAAGTAATTTTTTCATTTTGTATATCCTTTCTTGGCAGTCGATATTTTTCTATATAATCTTTTCAACATAACTTTTTCATCTTGAATCAAAATGCTTTGTTTTTCAACTACTTTATTCACATTTTAACTATCGAATCCTATATCGGTACCGGGGAATTTAATAATGAGTCATTATTCACGATTGGCCCTTCCCATTAAAAGGCTCCCCAATATGGGGAGCCCCGTTTTATTTGTCTTTTACCCGGAGAAGCCGTAAACCATTAAGTGTCACGATAAGTGTCGCTCCCATATCCGCAAATATTGCAATCCATAGGGTTAACCAGCCGGGGATCACTAATAATAGGGCGAAGAGTTTAATTCCTAATGAAAAAGTGATGTTTTGTTTGATGATAAATAAGGCTTTTCTGCTTAGATTTAACGTAAATGGCAGTTTACCTAAATCATCGGCCATTAATGCAATATCGGCTGTTTCGAGAGCTGTATCCGTTCCAGCTCCACCCATAGCAATACCGACAGTCGATGCTGCAAGAGCTGGGGCATCATTCACACCATCCCCAACCATGGCCACACGGTCGTATTTATTTCTTAATTGTTTAATAAAGGCCAGTTTATCTTGAGGTAAAAGGTCAGCCTGAATATCAGAAACGCCCACCTGTTGGCCAATTGCAATGGCCGTTCCTTTATTATCACCCGTTAACATGATCGTTTTTTGAATACCTAATGAGTGAAGTTTCTGGATAACTGTTCGGCTGTTTCCTCTTACTTCATCGGCAACTGCCAACAGGGCTAATAGTTGTGATTCAGTCCCAGCCGCCATAACTGTTTTTCCTTTATTTTGGAGTTTAGATATCGTCTCCTTAAGCTTCGCTGGTATTCCATTGCTTAATAGTTCATCGAATAAATGAGGGCTTCCCACATAATATATTTGATCCTTAACTCTACCCATAATGCCTTTCCCTGTAATCGAAGAAAAGTCTTCAATCGCCAGGTCTTGATAAGGTAATTGTTCTTGTTCAGCCTTTTTCATGATTGCTGAAGCTAAAGGATGTTGTGAACCATTTTCTAATGCAGCGATAATGGATAGAAGTTCCTTTGGATTTGTATTCTCTTGTGGAAGATAATCCGTTACAACTGGAATTCCTTCTGTTAAGGTTCCTGTCTTATCAAAGGCAATGGCTTTAATCGCGCCCATTTCCTCTAAGTGAATTCCTCCCTTAATCAAGACCCCATTTCTGGCCGCATTCCCAATAGCGGTTACAATCGAAACCGGTGTGGAAATAACGAGCGCGCAAGGACAACCTACCACTAATACGGCCAGCCCCTGGTAGATCCATTTGCTCCAATCCCCATCAAAGAATAAAGGCGGCAGTATGGCTACTAATAGCGAAATCAATATGATGACAGGAGTATAATATTTCGCAAACCGATCAACAAATGCTTGTGACGGGGCCTTTTCCGCTTGTGCCTCCTCCACCAAATGAATGATTTTTGCAATCGTAGTATCGTCCACATGTTTGGTAACTTTGACCTCAAGAAGTCCCTCTTCATTAAGAGTTCCAGCAAATACTTCATCATCCACAGTTTTGGAAACTGGAACAGATTCCCCAGTAATCGCTGCCTGATTCACAGACGATAATCCTTTTACCACCCTTCCATCCATCGCGATTTTCTGTCCAGGCTTTACGATTAAGATATCTCCAATTCGAATATCGTCCACGTCTACTGTAAACTCTTTATCGCCCCTGCGAATGAAGGCCTCTTTCGGAGCTATATCCATTAAGGAACGAATGGATTGTCTTGCTTTATCCATCGAGTAAGACTCTAGAACCTCACTGATGGCGAACAAGATGACAACCGTTGCACCTTCTCCCCACTCACCGATAATCGCCGCCCCAATTACGGCGATGGTCATGAGAGTTCTCATATCAAAATCAAGGCGAAAAATATTTTTTATTCCTGTGGTGAAAAGGCGATAACCACCTACTAGGATGGCAGCCCCATAGGGCAGGATCGAAGATATACTTTCTTCCCCATTGATTTGTGATGAAATCCATCCAATCAGCAAGAATACAAATGAGGCGATAACCGTTGAGTATTGTTTCAGGAACGGTTCTTTTTTCACATCAAATCGTTCTTTCTCAGGGATGACTTTTATCTTCTCAAACGCCCCTGCTTTTTCTAATTCCTCTATGGTCGTTTCCCCATAAACGGTAAGTTTAGAAGCTCCAAAATTTATACTTGCATTAGCAACACCATCCAGGTGCTGTACGTTCTTTTCGAACTTTGCCGCACAGCCTGCTCAGGTGAATCCTTGCACACGGTACACGGTTTTTTCATTGGATTTTTCCAAAGCGGCACTCATGATTTCATCTCCTTTTGATGCTCAAATGCAATTTGAATCAATTGTTTTACATGATCATCATCCAAAGAATAGAAAACTAATTTTCCCTCTTTTCGATATTTCGCTAATCCTAAATTACGAAGAAGCCGTAAATGATGGGAGGCAGTAGCGGTGGTACTACCTACGATATTGGCTACATCACATACACATAATTCCTCTTCTTCGCTTAAAGCCAAGGCAATTTTAATCCTAGTATCATCGGACAAAGCTTTAAATATTTGTGAAACGGCCATTGTATTTTGTTGGGATACCGATTCTTTTACCCTTTTTACCTTTTCTCCATCCACGCAAGTTATTTCACATACATCATCGTGCTTCAAAAGTTCCATACCCCCATATTCAAACGACTATTTGATTATCAGTATATGTAATTACGTATAAATGGTCAAATAATTATTTGAATGTTTTTGAATTATGTATTGACAAGGAGATTGTCCGCATCTTAAAGTATTGACAAGGACAATAAAGTTGCATTAGGTAAACTTTTTAGAGGGAGGTAAAAGCATGTCAGACAAAAAAATTTCTCGGCGGGATATCTTAAAATTGGGAACCACTGGAGCAATAGGGATAGCAGGAAGTATTTATTTAAATAAAACAACTCCATTCACTAGCACCGCTCATGCAGAGAAAAATTCATCCAGTCACCATAATCATTCTGCAAATCACTCAAACATGTATGATTCTACGAAAACAGAAGGGTATAAAATGGCTAAACGTCTTTTAACCGAGTTTGATTATGGAAAACCTACCAAACAATTAGACGGTCGTACTTTGCGTGAATATCAAATAGTTGCCGTTGATAAAGACATAGAAATCGCAAAGGGGATTAAGTTCCCTGGCTGGACCTATAATGGAACGATTCCTGGCCCAACATTTCGATGTACCGAAGGAGATCTTTTACGATTTCATTTTATAAACGGTGGGAGTCATCCTCACTCGATTCATTTTCATGGTATTCACCCGCCAGAAATGGATGGATTGGACGCTATCGCTCCAGGTGAATCCTTTACGTATGAATTTGAAGCAAAACCATATGGCCTGCAACTATATCATTGCCATGTTTTACCTTTACGCCGGCATATTCATAAAGGCCTATATGGAAATTTTATTATTGATCCCAAAACACCAAGAGAACCAGCACTTGAATTAAATATGGTCATGAATGCCTTTGATTTAGATTTAGACGGGGCAAACGAATTTTATACGGTGAATGGGTATGCGTTTGCCTTTATGAATCATCCGATAAAGATAAAAAAGGATCAACTTGTCCGGATCTATTTAAGTAATTTAACCGAGTTTGACTTATTAAACTCTTTCCATTTACATGCCAACTTTTTTACGTATATACCAACAGGTAGAAATGACAACCCCAGTCAATTTACTGATACCATCATGCAGTGCCAAGGAGAACGTGGAATTATTGAAGTTCGTTTTCCATACAAGGGAAAATATATGTTTCACGCACATGTCAGCGAATTTGCGGAACTAGGCTGGATGGGATTCTTTGAGGTTGAATAGGAAGGAGTGAAAACCATGAAATCAAAATGGGTGATTACTGGTCTTATCCCGCTGGTTCTTTTAATGCTTGTGTTGGGATGGGTTTTTAAAAATGGGGCGGGAATAGAACGAGACCCTGCTTCTCCCATCGAAGTGCTTAATGTGGAACAAATTAGAATTGTACCATCAGGTTTTGAGTTAGATGTAAGTAATACAGGCCCAGAAACACTGACGATTTCTCAAGTGATTGTTGATGATTCTGTATGGAATTTTTCGATGGCTCCTAGTTCAAAGCTCAAAAGGTTTCAAGATGGAAAGGTAACCATAAATTATCCGTGGGTTGAAGGCGACCCCCATACCATTCTATTAATATCAGAGAATGGGATCATAACGGAAGCTGTGATTGATGCGGCCACATTAACTCCCGAATTTTCATGGGATAATGTGTTAAATTACGGATTTATCGGCTTTTATGTAGGGATTGTTCCTATTACTTTAGGATTACTATGGTATCCATTTATGAAGCGTTTGAAAAAAAGCTGGATTAATGCCATTCTTGCCCTCACTGTAGGACTTCTATTATTCTTATTTTTTGGCACGTTATTTGATGGATTTGAAATTGGAGCTGAAGCACCGTCTGTATTCCAGGGCAACATGGTGGTGATTATTTGTACCGTCCTATCGTTTCTTTTACTGGTTGGATTTGATCAATATCAACATCAAAGACAAAAACGAACGGGTTATTCACCGCTGGGAATTTCATTATTGATGGCAACAGGAATTGGTCTTCATAATTTTGGAGAAGGGTTGGCTATTGGTTCGTCTTTTGCCCTCGGAGAGGCTGCACTAGGTACTTTTTTGGTCATCGGTTTTACCTTGCATAATATTACTGAGGGGATAGGGATTGCTGCTCCATTATTAAAAAGCAAACCAAAATTTAGTTCTTTTGTTTTATTAGGAACGATTGCTGGTGCTCCCGCCATTTTGGGAACATGGTTTGGAGGTTTTATCTTTTCACCCATTTGGGGTGCCATATTTTTAGGAATTGGTGCGGGGGCCATTTTACAAGTAATATTTGTTATCTCCAAAATGCTGATCGAAGAACACAAAAAGAAGACGGAACCAGTTATATCATGGATGAATTTTACTGGATTTACACTTGGAATGTTAATCATGTATTTTACGGCCTTTTTCGTAAAATAATTAGAAGGAATCAAGGTGGTACATCGACAATTCGATGTACCACCTTTTTTGATGTATTACTTATTCATTTGCTGCTTCGTTTACTCTTTTCTTAAAATCATTATAGGTGTTCCCTTCAAATTTCACACCATTAATAAAAATGGAAGGGGTGCTTGTAATACTTAACTTATTAGCTGCACTCATGTCTTTCTCCCATGCCTCTTTTGATTGGTCATTATTAAAGGCATTGATCACTTTTTTCACCTCTGCTTCAGAGGAGATTTCGCGTAATGTGTCCTTAAGAAAGGCTTCCGTATAGATATCCATTTGCTCCGCTTTCGTATCATCAGGTTGTTTTTCATATAACAGTTCATGAAACTTCCAAAACGTTTCATTTCCTAGTTCCTTAAAGACGGTTTCCGCAAATTTAGCAGAACGCGTAGAATCCACATTGATAAACGAATAATTCATAAAATAGAACGAAGCTTTTCCTGTATCGATCAAATCCTTTTCGATATTTGGAAGTAGTGTATCATTAAAATTTTTGCAATAAGGACATTTATAATCACCAAATTCAACGATTTTTACAGGGGCGGACTTTTCCCCTAAAAATGGCTGTCCCTCATAGTCCATTGCTTCTTTTTTGGCCGTATTGGATAAAAAAATTAACCCGACGAGACAAACCGCGATTAAACCAATCACCCAGAATATAAATTTAGATGATTGATTTTTCGGTTTTGTTGTTTTCCTTTTTCCTGAAGACATCTATTCACCCTCTAATTTCTCTAAGTTTTGTAAAATTGTATGTAACCAACACTACAGATTATAGTGTAAAAGAGTAACAAACTCTTCTATTTACACGAATCAATCTCTTTCACACTACTAATTGTAGTGTAAGTTGTTGCAAATGGTCAAGTGATTATTACTTCTATTAAATAGGCTGTGTTAATTTGTCTGTTGATTTCCGTTCCAGGCACTTCGCTTTCCGCGGGCGTGCCGGGGAGCCCCGTACTCCCGCAGGAGTCTTCGTGCCTTCCACTCCAATCAACAGAGTGCAAAAATCAATATTGACCTTTAACACAGCCATTAAAAATAAAGGATTGGATTTAACCTCCAATCCTTATTAGGCAATAACTAATAGCAATAATATTAATATAAATACATATAAAGAGATGACGATTGTACGTGTTTCTACTTTAACCGGAATCGATTGCTGCGGATTAATCAATTGCTGAAGCCGGTAATCAACTGTACTATCTGCAAAATGTACCATAGCTGGAGTTAGATTCGCATTAACCTTTAACTGCTTCTTGATCAGCTTTAAAAGCGCGCTGCCTAATCCCAGTTCTGAACCCATTCGATTAATTGCATATTCATCTGCAACTAGTTCAATCATAATCCGATAATTCTGATAGGACCATCTCGTCAGCGGGATATACCAGATAGATTCTGAAATCATTTGTAAAATAAATACCTTTATTCCATCATAATACCTTTGGTGCGATGTCTCGTGATAGATAACTGCTTCTAATTCCTTTGCATCTAACATTTCAATTAGTGTGGTAGAAAGGACAATTACTGGATTCGCAAACCCAAAGGTAAATGCCAACGGATTGTTGTGATTGATCACAACAATATCATCATTTTTTCTGTTATAGATTTGATTTATTTGTTGGGATTTACCCTTATTCATCAGGTGATGAATTTTACTTTGAAATGATTGTAAGACTAGAACTTGCTGGATAATCTTTTTACCAATCATGAAAACTGTATAAAAAATATACACATTCACAATTATTAAGACAGCATAGTAGGCAATCGTGCCTTTTTCAAATATGCTGACGCAAAAGTTAAAAATATTAAATAGCTCTAATGGGCCAAATAAAGTATTAACTAGAAACATAGCCATTTGAACAAATAAAATAATCGCAAAGAAAAGGGCTAATCCTAACACGGCAGTGGATTTTTGTTTCCAGATCATATTACTTTCGGCCCTTTTTTAATTGTTCAATTTTTTGTTCCAGTTTCTGAAGTAAATGATCATCCACTTCATTTAAAGAATCAAGCATATGATTAACCACTAATCCGCCAAATTCGTCCAAAAGGTTATCTGTTAGTTTTTTTGATTGGTCGCTAATAAAATCCTCTTTCGTCTTTATTGGTTTAAAGAGAGATGTTCTTCCTTCCAATCTTTTCGTAAGGATGTTTTTATCGACAAGACGGTTCATAACGGTCATGACCGTATTAAAGTTGAGAGGTTTGTCATTTTCTAATTTTTGCTGAACGTCCTTTATACTCTTTTCATTGCCGTCCCAAAGAATGTCCATTATTTTAGACTCAAGCGGACCGAAAAAACGATTAAGCCCTTCTTGGTCAAAACGAAAATTATTGACTGTCATTTAACATCCTCCCTTCCATTACATATTGTAGTGTAAAATCTTTCATATTACAATTGGAGCCTTTTCCCTATCCAAGGCCTAAACCGAATGTTTTTATGATGTTTTCTTTCCCAATCACACATGGTCGCCCAATGGAATGGTATTCAATCGGGAAGCCTTTCATGGCATCAAGCTGAAAGCAATTTCTGCCATCAAAAATAACAGGCTCTGTCATCCATTCAGAAAACATAGTAATCGGAATATTTTTTATCTCTTCCCATTCCGTTCCAATGAACGCAAGATCCGCATTCATCAAAGCCTGTTCCAATGTATCAGAATATGAAATGATCTCTCCCAATTCTCTTTTGGCATTTCTTATTGCAACAGGATCATAAGCAGTGACGATTGCCCCCTCCATCACCAACCTTTTTGCCAGCTTGATAGAAACAGACTCACGGACATCATCAGTATTAGGCTTAAAGGATAACCCTAACAGTGCGGCCTTTTTTCCCTTTAAGCTTTTAAACCGAGCTAAGGCTTTGTCAATTAGCCTTAATTCTTGCCTTTTATTAATTTCCAGAACCTCATCTAGAAGTCTGATGGGTTCTCCCACTTCATTTGCTAAATGAGTAAGTTCCTTCGTATCTTTAGGCAGACAAGAGCCTCCAAAACCAACTCCAGCATTTAGAAACGAGGTTCCAATTCTTGCATCCATCCCCATCCCCAGGGTGACTTCTTCAATATTCCCACCTATTTGTTCACAAATACTAGAAAGAGCATTTACATAACTAATTTTTAAGGCTAAAAATGAATTGGAGGCAATTTTAATCAGTTCTGCACTTTTTGTATCTGTTTTAATAATTGGAATGTGCAGTGGTTTATATAACTCTTCTAATGTATGGAGCGCTTCCTTACTGTCCGATCCGATGATGATACGGTCGCCATGGAAAGTATCATAAACGGCAGCACCTTGCCTAAGGAATTCTGGGTTGGCTGCTAAATGAAAATAAAGGGGTGAACGCAATTCAGACTGAATCCATTCTTTAATTTTCTCATTTGTTCCTAAAGGTACCGTGCTTTTCGTTACAATTAGGATATTATTTCTAGTGATTGTTCTGCCAATCTCTTTTGAAATCTGTTCAATATATTGTAAATCAAGCGAACCATTTGGATCATTTGGCGTTCCAACTGTGATCATGATGATATCTGCATCCTGATAACCGATAGTCGGGCTGGTTGTAAAGATAAGTCTTCCTGCCTCGAGATTGTTTTTCATTAACTCTTCTAATCCCGGTTCATAGAAGGTTGCTTCGCCTTTAAGAAGAGTATTTATTTTTTGAGGGTCACGATCCACGCAAATGACATCATGGCCGATCTCCGCTAAACACACCCCTGTGACAAGTCCAACATACCCTGTACCAGCAATGGCTATTTTTTTCAAAGCATTTTTCCCTTCCTTTATGAATATCTTCTAATTCTTAATGAACTGCTTCATTTCCAATCCATTTATATAAAGTAATATCATGATAAACCGGATCAAAAAGTTCATTTGATTGAAAGCTTGCTACTTTTATTATTTTGCCATCCAATGAATGGCCTTGTGTGAGGAATCCCTCTACTACTTTATCCGTTAGAAGGATCGTTCTTCCTCTGAAATATTTTGAATCGGACTTGAAAAAATCAAACGTTTCGAGTCTTTTATGCGGATATGGTGCATTTAAATACTGGAGTACCCTTGTTTCTTCCCATGTATATAGAATCACAGGTTGATCCATTTTCGATATATATTCATTCATCTTATAGACAGCTGGACTTTCTGTTCCTTCTGCCTTTAATAATATAACATCTTTCCAAACTTGATGTCCTAAGAGGATGAACGCAAGTCCTAGTATTAGATAGGATACCCTTTTTGAAAAAAGATGGATACAAATAATGAAGACCAACAGAATGATTAATGGAAGTACATGCCGAGCCTTTTCAATGTTTTGCCCGAGCAATCCCCAAACAAAATAGCAGGAAAACATGAAGTAAAGCAGCTGTATAAAGGGGTGATTAGGCTTTGTTTCCTGCTTTTTATAGCGGTGAAATAGGATGACCCCCAGAAAAAAAATGAATATAACTAAAGTGATAAGAGATTTGCCAGCGATGCCTGTCCAGACAATATTCCCCCATGAGAATTTCGACAGCCTCTCCAAAAAACTTATTTTGGATGTTTCTATTGCACCGCCCCAATCATTAAAATGACCAGATGTAAAGGCTAATGATAGCTTGATAAAACCAATCAAACTACCTTCTGAAACAATAAGAGCAACGATCCAGCAGGCTTGAAAAGCGACGCCAAACAGACAGTAATAAATTAAATCTACCCTGGTAATCGTTTTATTTTTATCTTTAAGATAAAAAAGAAAAAGAATGCCGATGGAAAATGGCAGATAAGAAAGCCGAATTCCCAGCATAAGGCTTAACATGGCTAAGGGGATCAAAATAAATGTTGAATTCGTCTTCTTAAAAGCAAAAAACAAACTCCACAAATACCACCAAAAGGCAGCAAGCGCCGCACCTTCAGACATTGGTTGGTTAACCATGATGATGCAAAAACTGCTAGAATAAATGATCGCAGCAGATAGCCATGAATAGCCGTCGCTTAAAAAACTCCTGCATAATTTATATATTGGAAACACAGTACTGGCATAAAAAAGAATGTTAAACAAAGTCAGTGCCTTTGATGGATCATTCACAAATAGATGAATGAATTTGCCTCCTAAAATAAATAAAGGATAGCCAGGGAAATGCGGCTGCATAGCCATTAAATCAAAGCGTTGCACAGCAAGAGAAAAATCAACCTGGTCCCACGAGGAAGTATAAGGATTTACATAAAGAAGCTGTGATAGAAAAACAATCATTATTGCTGTAATACTTAAGCCTATTACTAGGCTTTTTTTTAACGGATCGGATAATTTCATTCCTTCACACGCCTTTTCAGAGAAAAAGTACAAGGCAAAAGCCTTGTACTTTTTGTTTAGCTGTCCGATGTTCGGACAGGATTGCCTTTGAAATCACGAAAGCTGTCCGAAGACCACCGATGTTCGGACACGATTGCCTTTGAAATCACGAAAGCTGTCCGAAGACGACCGATGTTCGGACACGATTGCCTTTGAAATCACGAAAGCTGTCCGAAGACCACCGATGTTCGGACACGATTGCCTTTGAAATCATGAAAGCTGTCCGAAGACGACCGATGTTCGGACACGATTGTCTTTGAAATCATGAAAGCTGTCCGAAGACGACCGATGTTCGGACACGATTGCCTTTGAAATCACGAAAGGGTTATTTCACTTGTGTCTTAAGAATGTGACCATTCTGTGAAGCATCTTCTTTTTTCCGCTGACTTGCTGCTGGTTTGGAGGAGGTTAGCAGAAAAATGGCTACAAAATATCCGATATAGGCCAGAACTTCTTCAATCGAAGGCATGGAAGAATAACCAAATAATGCTTTCAAGAAAACTCCAATATCTCCTGAAAGGATGGGTGCTGTCCCAGTATCACGAAGATAATGAGTATAATCAATCGGATGCTCTGGTAAAAACCAAGTAAGATCGTACACATGCGGCAGGACACTTCCAATGATGTTAATATCCTGCATCATGGAGATAGCTTGAACCAACAGTCCGGCTGAAATAAGAATAATGAAAGCTCCTGTTAATTTAAAGAAGCTGCTTAATGGAATCCTCATTGTTCCTTTAAAGAACAAATAAGAAACGATAACTGCTATGACTACACCCGTAATCGCACCCCAGCCTTCCATCGCGGCACCGATGTTTCCTCCAGTAATGGCGGCAAAGAAGAATACCGTTTCCACACCTTCGCGTAGAACAACAAGAAAGGAATGGACGACCATACCTACAACATTTCCAGTGGAAATAAACTTATTCATTTTCCCTTCCATATTCCCTTTTATATCACGACTGTGACTAGCCATCCAGAAAACCATTTGGGTCAGTAAAACGGCCGATACAAGCATAATTCCTATTTTTAGATACATTTCGCTTCCCATGGCTGCAAACCCTGTAAATACAATTTGGAATAATAGGGCTACACCGATACTTGCCAATACCGCAAGACCTGCCCCCATCCAAACATATTTTGTGTACTGCTTATGATCTACTCTTTTCAGATAGGTTGTAATGATTCCTACAATTAATAAGGCCTCTAACACTTCCCGGAATGTGATTAACAGTGCCTGAATTTCCACAGTCCTTCTCCTCCCCCATGGTGCCTTCGTTTACTTTCTTCTTTTGCGGATGACAAAGATAATAACAGCGATAATAACTACTACAATTAAAATGAGTGGGATCCAGTTACGGATATTTGATATATCCGTCCAATCTTTTTTCCCAGTGCTTTGTTGTTCTGTGGCACTTTCAGAAAAATGCCCTACTTCAAGGCTTTTTAGTTTAAATTCTGATTGTAAGCTATCCAGAATTTCTTCTTTATTTTCCTTAAAAGCCTCTAAATTTGCCTCTTTTTTTCCTACCCCAAACAAACCAGGGTTCCCCAATGCTTCCAGCGCCTGATCAAAATCGGTTCGGATTTTTTTATCATTATCAGGGTTTTCAGCTTCAACCTTTGGGGATAAAGCTTCGTATGTAGCAAACCCTTTCGCAAGTAGTCGCTTCGTTGTGTCATATTCCTTGAAATTATTCTCAATATTCTCCAAACGTCTGGCAATATTTAAAACAAGAAGTTTTTCCATATTTTCTAAAGTAGCTTTTTTATCTTCTGCTTCGATATTTTTCAAAATCAACTTGGCAGGCTCAGGACCCATATGCATATCAATTTCTTCTTTAACGGTATCAAAGTGCTTTTTCGCAGATGTGAAATTCGGAGGGGTCTCATCAAGCTTAGTGACCATTTCCTTATATACCTCAGCAACCTTTTCTTCATTCGGGTCACCATATGAGTAAGCACGGGCATCACGAATGGAAAGGCTGTTAACAATGATTATTACAATAAAAAATAAAACTGAGAGTTTTTTCATCCAAATTCCCTCCTGTGGTTAATGATAATGATTATCATCCTCGCTGTCAATATAGCAATGAAGATTGTCACATATTTATCGTACTTATCTGATAAATTAATCCTGTTTTCTATCTATGATTGGAAACACCCTGCCGACTTGCGTCCGATAGGTCTGCTTTTTGGTGTGTACTTTTTTTACTGGCCTTCTCATTTCTTTTAAAATAGCCGGTAAGACTGAGGTCATATAAGAACGAAACTTAATAAATGATTCACCAGTTTTACGAACCTGATATCGAATCGGAATTTCCTTCATGCGAAACCCTTTTCGAATTAAATTTAATGTGACCACTTGGGCATAATTGTAATCATGAATAATTTCCGCTTCCTCCATGGCCTGTCTAGAAAATGCTCTCATACCAGATTGACCATCATAGATCCATTTACGGAGGAGAAGCGCTTGTAGCATGGTAAAACAGTAATTTCCGATTCTTCTGTTCCATTTCATCCCATCAATCGATCCAAGAAAACGGGACCCCATCACATAATCAGAAGTTCCCAAAAGAATCGGTTCAATTAATTCCGGAATTTGTTCAGCTGGGTATTCATTATCGGCATCAATCATCACACCAATATCTGCTCCATATGAGACACACAGTTCCAGCCCTTTTCTCACGGCTGCCCCTAAACCTTGATTTCTAACAAACGTGTGAACATAATTTGCTCCCGCTGCCCATGATAGCTCTTCTGTCCGATCACTAGAACCATCATTTACCACTAGGACCTCTACACACACATGGGAATTAAAATTTCTCGGTATTTTTCGAATGACCTCTGTAATGGAGTCCTCTTCATTATAGGCTGGCAGAAAAACTATTACTTTTTGCTGCTTCATAATCAATAACTTCCTTCCTTACTGCATCAATTAATACTGGGCCTCGGGCTTTATCAGGGAATGGTGCACCCAGTAAGTAAGAGATGGTAGATGCGAGGGATACTAAACTATGCTTCTCCTCCACACTCTTTCCTTTCTCGATCGAAGGGCCATACATGAAAAAGGGAACAAATCTTTCACCTTCATCTAAATGCCCATGCCCGCCGATTCCGTCTGCCTGACCATGATCGGCACAAACAATAAACGTGTAATTTTCTAGCTTTCCTCTATCCTTTAACCAATGAAAATATTCTTCTACCAGAGAATCGGCTTCTTCAATCTTTTGAATATATTCATCATATAAAACACCACGGCTGTGCCCAGTTTGGTCTGTACTTATTAATTGAACAATTTGCAGGTCTGGATCCTGCTCTTCCATGATATTTTTAGCTCGTTCAATAATCCCGCGATCCACTAAATTATTTTTCATAACAGCAGTGAATGTCTCAACATCCTTACCAAAGGAATCAACGAGATGGGCTACAGCTAATAATGAACCCTTTTTCCCTACTTTTCGCAGACTATCAAAAACACTTTCGACTTTGATCCCTAGCTTCCACACCATATTGGACTTTATGCCATGCTCGAAGGGATACGTTCCTGTAAACATAGAGGAAAAGCATACAACGGTTCTTGCAGGGTAAACGGTTTCCATATTCGTATACTCTGTACCATTTTTCCTCAAGAAGTCGAGAAACGGCGTATTGGCTTCTTCAAAGCGTTCTTTCCGCATACCATCGATGACTATCACAATCACTTTTTCATTAATGGCAGATGTCCGCTCCTCTATATTGGACGTATAGGTTGGAATAATTTTCGGCTTCCAATCAAATAGGTTTTTATGGAGAATCCATGAGAATAAGAGGACGCCGGCATAAAAAAAGATTAGTACTCCAACTTCCCCGCCAGTCCATGACTGCTCCGAAGTGACTAAATTCCAAAGTGACAATAATAAAAGAAACTTAGGCAATTGCTCTTGAGCATTTCCGCTTGTTGAATCGCTATTTTTTAGCACAAGTTTCCAGAAGCGCGTAAAATTAAGCCATGACGTGCCAATTCGCAAATGATAATAAAACGTTCCCCAAAAAAATACGGTAAAGAAGAAATATAATCCCACCGCTGTCAGCAGCAAACTGAGATTCACATGATCCCAGATAATTAGGTATACCGTAAAGGGCATCCATAAATAATTTCTTAAGAATAATGGGTAATCGAACAAATAGTAAATAATCAGCATTGGCAGGATTGCGAGGAACCCAAGGGTTAGATCTCCTAAAAATGAAGGATTGCCAAGCTTTGAAATGGAATAGATCAGCATGATTCCAATGGTAAAAATCGGTGTAAATGGCTTTCCCTCGTTTAAAAGGTTCCAGCACCTGGCGGCAAATTTTTCAAATGATGATGCTTTTTTCATTCAGGTCTTCCCCTCCTTAATAAAATCTCTCTTATTTGCCTTATTTTCGTTACCGGTGAACGGATTAATAATAGGCATCCAACTAGATAGGAAAAAATAAATTTATAACTATGGCTGATAAGTGCCACCATATACCCATCTTTTAATGGATAATGAAAACTTGCTAGAGCAGCAGTCATGACGGATTCATAGGTTGAAATCCCACCAGGCGTAATCTGAAAAACCTGTCCCCCTACCGTGATCGAGTTAACCCAAATGGCCTTGTAAAGCGGCAGACCATTACCTATCGATGCGGTTACACTCCAGACAACAGCTCCTTCAAGTGCCCAACTAAACGCAATGAAAAGCATAATTAAAATAAAATTTTTCCCAGCTAAGCTTGTTTTTATGATTTGTATATGCTTTTCCACAAACCGCGGACGATGTTTTTTGACGAAAAAGAATCCCATTAAAATCATGATGACTAAAATAAACAACAACCCTAGTGAATAACGAAAGACAAATGGCCTTGAAAAGGCAATGAGTCCAATAAATGAAAACATGAGGAGAAAAAACATATCTATTGCTCGAAGGACAATAACAGAATGGGCTGAAATTTCCGGACTTATGTTTTTTTCCCTCCAGGATAGAACGCCAATTCTAACTGCATCTCCCACCTTAATTGGAGTAATATGATTCACGAAAAGGCTTAGGAGCACTCCCTGCAGACAGCTATAGAATCTTACTTTCTTTCCTAAGTATAATCTCCATGCTTCAGCTCTTAGAATAAAAGATAACAGGTAAGAAATCGTCACAGCTGCAATAATAAAAGGGTTTCCAGCAAAAAACTCCTGCATTGCATTAAATAACTTTTTAACATGCAAATAGCGCAGTGATAGAACAATAAATATCCCTGCAAGAAATAACCCCATTAGTCTTATCAGTAGACGCTTAACTGATTTCCGACTCATGTTTTTTTGCCCATTCTATTGTCTTGGAAAGGCCTTCTGAAAAAGAAACCAATGGTTGAAATCCAAGCTGCTCCCTTGCCTTCGAAGTATCTGCCCAAGTGGAATGAACATCGCCTTGGCGAAATTTTGCCTGCTTTACTGCTAAATCTGGAAAATACAGCCTGAGGTGATCTACTAGTTCTTCAAGGAAAATAGGGCTGCCAGAGCCAATATTAAAGGTGCCCACTTTTTCCTGTTGGTTAAACGCACGAAGGATTCCCGCTATACAATCATCAATATAGGTATAATCCCTAGCCGTCCTATTTCCAAAAAGGGTAATTTCCTTTTTATTCATCAGCTTTTTGATAAACCCTGTAATCGCCATATCCGGTCGGCCCCATGGTCCATATACTGTAAAAAAGCGAAGGATTGAGACTTTATAATCAAATAAAGAAGAATATGCATGGCAAAAGGATTCCGCACCAAACTTGGCCGCTGCATAAGGAGAAACAACTCGTCCCGTTGCCATTTCCTCTTTAAGAGGAACATTTTTTTGTTCACCATAAACCGATGACGAAGATGCGAAAATAAACTGTTTTACATTGGATTCCCCAGCAAAGCGAAGAGCATTGATCGTTGCTTTGATATCGTAATCTACATACTCATTCGGGGCGGCAATAGAGTGTGGTACTCCAGGAATGGCAGCCAAGTGAATGACTATTTCCGGTTTAAAGGAAATAAATATTTCTCTGACTTTATTTTCATTATGTATAAGGCTTTCTTGATAAAAATCAAACTTCCCTGCTTCACTCACAAATTCAAGGTGGCGCTTTTTTCTCTCAATCGAATAATATGGGTGAAGTACGTCAAGGATTAGTACTTCATGACCTTCTTTTATCAATCTTCTTGTAAGATGGGAACCAATAAATCCAGCCCCTCCAGTTACGATTATTTTCAATCAAAAACACCTCTAAATTGTTCAATAAGTCCTATTCTCTCATATACAAGAAAAAAGGAAAAACCTTGCACAACTAGAACAAGGTTTTTCCTCTGCATTATTTCGCTTTTTCTACGATTGTATTCAGAGTGGAAATAAGTTCTTTCAATTGCGCTTCCCCAGCTGCTTTATCTTTCGCTTTTGCAGTTTCAACATATTTTTGCGCTTTTTCAGTTAAGGTTTTGTAAGCATCTTCACCTAGAAGGGTTTTGATATCCTCACCGATAATGTCAATAAATAATGCACCTTCTAAACCAGTAACAACGGCTTTATCATCTTTGCCAATTAGTTCTTTACTTTCCCCATATTCATCAATGGCAATTTTAGCAAACCCACGAACAAAGGCTTTATTTACAGCATCTGGATCAATTGCCTTTACATCAGATTCAAGTGTAAAAGATTTTTCAATAAAAGCATGTTCCTCCGCGGCATGACTGTTTAGATAGCTGGATAATGATTGGAAGAACGCCCAGCCTTCTGCCTGCTCCACTTTAGCTAGGGCTGCGTCGTTTTTCGCTTCTGCTGCCGCTTTAGTCGCATATCCGTTTGGAAGGGCGCCAGTAGCAAGATAGAAAGTCTTCATTAACGTTTTATCAACGACTTGTTTTCCTAAGTTAAAGCTAAGTAGATCATTATTTTTTACAGCTTCATCCATTTCGTTAAATCCGCCATCAATAACACTGACAAGATTTGTTCCATACGCTGCATCACGCTTTTCAACAGTTGTCTTTAGGATTGCATAGTGCTCTTTTGCTTCTTCAAGTTCACCATTAACTTCGTCCGTTTTACCCCATAGTTCTGCTACTTCTGTAAAATCGTGTTTAACTGATGTATAAAATACTTTTTGCATTAATTTATCAAAAATTTGTTTAACTACTACTTTATCCATCGTTCCATCTTTACCAGCAGTAAGTGCTGTTGTGATTTTATCATCAATTGTATCTTCAAATTCTGCGTCTCTCTTTTTAACCAACTCTTTTAGATTTTCATTATATAACGTTGTAACTTTATCAAAATCAACATCTTTACCTTCTTTAGCTTTTTCAAGCTCTGTTAATGCTTCTGTAAAAACATCAGCATACGCTGCATCTTCTTTTTCCACAGCTTCTTTCTTCTCAGAAGCTTTTTCTTTGTTCTCCACTTTTGGTTTGCTTTCCGTTTCTTCTGCTTTTCCGCAAGCCCCTAGCATTAATGAAAGGGCTGCCAAGGCTGCTAGCATTTTAAATTTAATCGACATGTTGTTTTCCCCCGGTTTTGTTTTAATTTTCTATTTGATAATGATTATCATTTACAATTTCAATTATAATAGAGAATGATTATCACTGTCAATGAAAATTATTATCTATTATAAAATATTCTCTACCTTCAAAAATACTAACACGATCACCTTTCCACCAATGGTTCCATATTATCTTCCAAAAAATTCTTATGCAATTATAGGAAGTCCATGGATGGACCAATCACATTTATGAGGGCTGTACAAACAAAAAAGCCCTTAACGGACTTTTTTTAACCACGTGTAATTATTATTCTAAAATAATAATTAAGAAGGTCTTACTTCATTATTTGTAAGAACCTTTAATGCATCTTGTACATCGTTCATCTCCCAATTGCTAGTTTCCTCAGTGAAACTTTTTTTCACTGCCATTACTTAGTTTGAAGGAGGACAAAAGGTTTCTCTAGACCCACTAGCTCTTTGTATTCCATAATAAAATAAGAGAAATGGCGGGGGATAGAATCATGAACGAACAGGGATACTTGGATTTGAGAAGAGGAGAACGCGGAGCGATCATCAGCATCGTCGCTTATATAATCTTATCCTCATTAAAATTATCAGTCGGTTTTATAGCTCACTCTGAAGCCTTGAAGGCAGACGGATTAAATAATGTCACAGATATTATTGCATCCGTAGCCGTGCTGATTGGTCTTAAATTATCGCAGCGGCCCCCTGATGACGACCATCCTTATGGGCACTGGAAAGCAGAAACCGTTGCCTCCATGGTCGCCTCATTTATTATGATCGCTGTGGGAATCCAAGTAACATTCGAAGCGATTTCTAGTATATTTTATGGAAGAAACGAAACTCCAGATTTAGTTTCTGCTTGGACAGGTCTCTTTTGTGCTCTGGTTATGTATTTGGTTTATCGCTATAATAAAAAATTAGCTAACGAGATCAATAGCCAATCAGTTATGGCAGCTGCAAAGGATAACCTATCAGATGCATGGGTCAGTGTTGGTACATTTATAGGAATCGTCGGTGCCCAGTTCAATCTTCCGTGGCTCGACCCGATTACGGCGATAATTGTTGGATTCCTCATCTGTAAGACCGGATGGGAGATTTTTAGGGATGCTTCCCATCATTTAACCGATGGATTTGATGAAAAACAAATAGAGACCTATAAAGAAACGATTATTGATTGTCATGGAGTTAAAGGGGTTAAAGACATTAAAGCCCGGAGTTACGGCAATAACGTGGTAGTGGATATTGTGATTCTCGTCAATTCCGATTTAGATATTCGCGGAGCCCATGATATTGCAACCAAGGTGGAAAATGTATTAATAAAAAACCATCAAGTCTATGATGTACATGTTCATGTTGAACCTAATTAGATAAAAAGAGGAAGTGAGCCTTCATAACCTGAGAGGGCTCTTTCTTTTTAGGTCAAAGAATTCATATGATGTTTTATAAAAATAAACTGCCCAGCTTCATCCCAATAAACGCTAGTAAGATCCCAAACGTATAGCTCATTCCTAAATATAAAATAATCATCCTCCAGTTTCTTTTGGTAAGCAGCTGTATGTTTTCCAATTTAAATGTAGAAAATGTCGTAAAAGCTCCCATGAAACCCGTTCCCAAGAGTAATCTCCACGTATTCTCTAAATTTGCTCCAAAGATTAAACCCAATAATAACGAACCAAACAAATTTATGATTAAAGTGGCAAGAGGAAATGTAGAGGGATACTTTCCCTTTATCAAGATACTCAGACCGAAACGGGACATCGCTCCAAAAAAACCTCCGACTGCCACCAAAGCTATATTTGTTATCAATGTTTTTCACCTCTACCTACTTCTGTTTCTTTTTCTGCACTTAATCCCAATCGATAGCCCATCCAAGTCAATAAGAGACCGCCCCAAAGACTAAGAAGCACATAAAGGATTGCTGTTCCCCACTTAGTTGCACTAATTAATTGAACCGTTTCAACACTAAAAGTTGAAAATGTAGTAAAAGAGCCAATAAGTCCAGTGCCTATTGCAGTTATAACATGTGGGGGCAATGATTTAAATCTGGGCAGGAAATTAGTGAGCCATCCCAATATAAAACATCCCAACATATTTGTAACAAAGGTAGCTAATGGAAAGTCGTGAAACCACCACTGACCAAAGTAAACGCCCAACATATAACGTAATAAAGCCCCAATAATTCCAGCCAGCCCTACTAACAAAAAACTCAATCTTCTCACCTCAAATATACAGTTTCTTATAATAAATAGACTCCTACCAGAGTTTTTCTGGTAGGAGTCATTAGCTCTAGAGCGTTTATGGCGAACTCCATCGCCTTTTCAATTTTATAAGAGTATATTAGCAAAAAAGAACTACAGGTGCTAGTTTTTATTAGCATATTAAAAAGCCCTTTGAATAAACCATACCAAGCCAAAGGCTAAGATTGCAGCAGAGGTTCCTGGGATCACCCAGCCTATCGGTTTTAATTTTAATTTCCTAATCCACAAAACTAATGGAAACGTTATGGAAACAATCAACAATTGCCCGATTTCAATACCCATATTAAAAGATACGAGGGACGCAGCCATGTGATTCGTATCTAATTTCATTTCTGAGAGGATTCCTGCAAAACCAAATCCATGAATTAATCCAAAGCCAAAGGCAAGCCATGGCTGGTGTTTTGAATCCTGATTAAAAATATTGATAAGTGCCACATAAATAATACTCAGAGCGATAGCCGATTCCACAAATCTGCTAGGAAGATGAACAATCTCAAAAGTTGCCAAAGCCAAAGTGATACTATGTGCAATGGTAAAAGCTGTAACTAAAGACAGAATATGACGAATCGTTTTTGCCCCAAAAAGCAAGCTAATCACAAATAGGATATGGTCATAACCTGTGAAAATATGTTTTAAACCAAGAACTACAAATTGTTTCACATTTTGCAAGAAGCTGATTTCACCAATTTCTACTTCTCTTGATTCAAATGAAAGAATCTTTTCTTGTTGTTTCCCGTCCATTTTAATAGTTGCATAGTTTGCATGACTTGGGTCGGAATCATCCATAAACATATTATATTCAACCACTAGTTTTTCAGGCTTATGCCCGACTTGATAAGCCAAATTAATTACCGCAAACGGACGCTCCTTAATTATTTCTATCTCTGTTTTTAACACGCTGCCCGCAACTAGTCCGCTGTCCGCATAAATTTTTATATGCGAATTTATATAATTTTGCAGGACCTTTTGGTTAATAATTGCCTTTTCTTCTGTTGCTGTATTAAGGGCATGTCCCAGCTCTTCCAAATCAAGTTTCAATTCATATCCCAGCGTTTTATCCTTGACCTGAATGGTGGAAAAACCTTCACTGTTATTTGTATGTGCATAAGCTGAATAAGGGGGTAAAGAACCTAATGCTAGAAAAATGAGCAATAAAGGGAGCAGTATCTTTTTCATTATATCCACTTCCATTCCTTTGTTAATTTCCATGTCTCGACCAAGATAATGGAAAGACGAGGAGCATGTAGACCCCTCGTCTCAATTCAATTCATTTCACAAATTATTTACTAGCTTTGACGAAAATTGGGTTGGAATAGAACCAAAGATCATTCCAAGGATTTTCCCCTTTAGGATCGGCGACTGGTTCCAACTGGTCAGTGTTAGTACCACGTAAACGAATATAGCTATCTTTGTCCACATCTTTTAACGTATGAGTAATGGTGATGTATTCACCGTCTTTTTTCCAGTCACTTTCTGTGAAACGCTTTACGACTTTTGTTGTCGGGTTAGAAGCTGCTGAGCGGTCTGCCACTTTTCCATTCACTTCTCCCATGATTAAGTCAACACGTTGAACATTTGGCTTATCACCATGAGAGTTTGCAGCGTTGGGATCTTTGATCCGAACGGTGACTGTGACATCCGTTTTCTTACTTGGAAGTGTAAGTGTTTCACCGATTGTCGCTGTATTACCTTTTGCCACTGCATGCAATGGTGATTTGCCGCCTGCTTGTACTTTCACATCCAGTTCTGAGATCAAGTCACCCGTTGTAACAAATACATTACCTTTACGAAGGTTTTCCATTACATCCTCATAATTTTTCTCTGCTTTTACATAGGTTTTAGAATATTCACCAGGCCAGAAGTCACTTCCCCCATCACGCCAGTTCACATGGGAGTCTGATGTGGCAGTAATCCACCAGTGTCTTCCTTCACCTAACATCGAATCCCATAAACCACCAACGATAGCAGACATTTGATCAAATCCACCCATTGTTGGCGCGTTTGCGTTTGAGTAACTACCACGAGATCCTTTAGGGTCAGGAGAGCCATCTGGATTAATCGCACCTGCTTGGTGACCAGGTGCCCCCTCCATACCAATAGAGATATTTGGTGCAGTATCATTCCAATTACGGAACTCTTGCGGAGTATCTTGTCCCCATACACCAACACCAGTCGCTGAACGAGATGGATGATGTGCGATGGAAATTGGAAGTTCGTCCATTTGCTTCATATAGTTAAGAGCTTCAATCATTTTGGATTCAGTGTTTCGGCTTGAGTCAGTTGGATAAGCCTCACGAGAATTAAACTTGCTTTCAAGGTCATATAGAACTTGGGATTCATTTTCACCTTTTGGGATCATTAGCGTGCTGTGGTCTGCTCCGGGTGTGTCTAATTCCATTCCGTAGAATTGAAGAAGATCAGGAACAGCTTCACGGGATTTTAATAATTCAGGGTACGCTTGCTCTAAGTTGACCTTGGAATGGTTAGGACCACCATGATCTGTTGTCATTACCCAATCAAGTCCATATTTCTTAGCATTTTCTGCATTTTTCACTATTGGATAAATGGCATCGCCGCCCCGTATGGCAGTAGGAGGGTTGGTAGAATTGTCCCAGCCAACACTCCATTCACTATGTACATGGTGGTCACCCGCAAGCCATGATGCGCCATTCTTTTTCACTTCTTCTTTGGACAATGATTGTGCTTTAGCGTTTTGATTACCTCCATCATGAAAGACCGTTTGCGTTGTCAATGCAGTGGTGGCAAGAACTGTTGTTGCTAATAAAGGTATGGCTTTCTTTTTGAATCGTGATTTCATACTTCCAATTCCCCCTAAGAATTATTCACAATTAAAATAGTAAACTAGGATTGTTAAGGGGATATGTAGGTTTAGTAAAGTCAGCGTTAATCTAATGTAAAGTTTAGAATTATTAAAAAATAATTAACCACAAAAAAAAGAGAGCTTAATGCTCTCCACAGATTGAGGGCCTCCGCTTTCAACCTTTTTCTATTTCAATCCCCCAAGTCGCCGCTTATTTTTTCGAAAGTCCCTCCACATCAATAAATGGCGTAGCTCCGCCTGTGACACTTGGCAGGTGCCCATCCCATTTTTCTAACGCCTTTTCTTGGACTTCGATTTGTTTTAATTGAATCAATGCCTCGGTTACTTCTTGTTTTTTCAGTCGCAATGCTTCCGCTTCTGCACCCGCTTGAGCCACTTTCTGCTCAGCCTCGATTTTCACTCGCTCGAGATCTCTTTTTGCCCGTAATGCATTTTGTTCGGCGGTTTGTTTCGATTCAATCGCTTTATTAAATTCATCACTAAACGCGAATTCCTTGATATTAATATCTTCTAGAATCATATAGTATTTTGTTAATTTACTAGCGAGCATATCCTTCACCTTCGCCGATACTTCCGGCCGTTTCGAGATTAGCTCTTCAGCGGTGTACTGAGCGGTAATCGCCTTGAGTGATTCCGCAATCGCAGGGTCAACGATCCGAGTACGATAATCCAAGCCGATTTCTTGATAAAGCTTATTCACGGCTTCCGGGTCAGCCGAATAGTTGACGGCCACCATCGCGGTGACCATTTGCAAATCCTTAGAGGCCGCTGTCTGTGAACTTTCTTCTTTTTGAACCCGGACCTCAATCGGCTGTACAGTTTGAATGAATGGAATCTTAAAATGAAATCCTTCGGTTAAAATTGTCGGTTTAACGGCCCCTAATTGTAACAATACCCCTCGGTATCCAGAATCCACGGTAGTACCAGAAAAAAGGCCAACCACGATAATCACCAGCGCAACAAGTCCGCTAATTATCGATTTCGTATAGTTCATTCTGATCACACCCCTTTAAATCACTTTATGAAAAAAGTTCCAGATTTATACAGATGAGATGAAAACAGAGACGATCCCGCTCTTAGAAAAACTTCTCCACCAACTCGACAGAAGCGGGCCTGCTAAAATAGTAGCCTTGCATTTTATGGCAGCCAATGCTGCATAGATAATGGTATTGCTCCATGTTCTCGACACCTTCAGCGACCACATTCATCCCCAGGTTTTTGCCCATGGCCACCAATGCCCGGCAAACAGACTTCTGGTTTTTATGATCCAAACCCTGGATAAACGATTTATCAATCTTGATCGTATTAAAAGGATATTGAACAAGATAACTTATGGAGGAATAACCAATCCCAAAATCATCAAGAATGATATCAACCCCATATTCTTGCAATTCTTGAATGGTTTTCAACGTTCTCTCGACATTGGTCATCGCCGTTCTTTCGGTTATTTCAATTTTTATTAATTCAGGCGGTAAGTCATATCTTTCTAATGAATCTTTAATCGTCTCAATGAAATCCTCCTGATTAATTTGCCGAGCAGGAACATTAATGGAGATATAAAAAGGCGGTAAATTCCTATCCATCCATAACCGGCGCTGGCTGCAGACCGCTGCCAAAACCCAATTGCTCAGTTTAATAATCAGATCGGATTCCTCAGCAATCTGGATAAATTCACCTGGTGAAATGCTTCCCAATACAGGATGTTCCCAACGGAGGAGTGCTTCCAAACCGATGGCTTTCTTGGTATATATATCAAAAATGGGCTGATATTCTAAATACAACTCATTTTTTTCAATCGCCTGATGAAGGTGTTGTTCCAGGAGCATTTTTCGTGACAGACTTGTTGCCATGCCCAGTTGATATTGCTGAATGCCCGTCTTATTCTCCTTAGCCAGATACATCGCCTGATCGGCTCTCATCATAAGCACATCGCCATCTTTTCCATGGACGGGATAAATACTTGTCCCGATACTGACACTTATCCTGTACTCATGTTCATTCAGCTTAATTGGCTCCGCAACCACTTGGCTTATTTTTGCGGCAATTTCATCAACCACATGGCCATTCGGCAGGTTTTTTAATAGAATGACAAATTCATCTCCACCCTGGCGTGAAATGACATCTTCCGCACGTATATGACTCTTTAAGCGATTCGCGATGATTTTAATCAATCGATCACCCATTTTGTGCCCCAGTGAATCATTGATATCCTTGAACCGATCAATATCAATGAATAAGATCCCTGCAAACCGGTGATTTCGCTTCGCCTCTATAATGGCGGTACAAAGCTGTTCATCAAATTTTCTGCGATTTGGCAGCCCTGTTAATGGATCATGAAAGGCTAAATAGGTTAATTCTGCTTCGTTTCTTTTCCGCTGATTAATATCCATCACAACACGATCAAATCTCACAGGACCAACTGCCGGCTCCTCAAAAATGGGAACGATATAATCAAAAACCCACTTCTCCATCCCATTAACGGTGCGAATCCGATATTCAAGTTTAATAGACTGCCCCTTTTCCAATAAAGCCAGCTGCGATAGGACGGCAGTTTTATCTTGCGGATGGATGATCTCCATCCACAAATAAGGATTCTGGTTAAATTCTTCCTCGGAATAACCCAACATACGCTGGCAGGCTGAGGATATTTGAAGGGTCTCCATCGTCTTGGCATCAATAGACCATAAACAAATATCAATTTCGTTAAAAATATGATCCCAATTGCTCCATTCATAAAATGGATGGCTCAAAGGCACTGGGAGATAGAGCAGCACGGATTTGAAGGGTTGAATAAACAAACTTACATCGGACTTTAGGGATTGATTTCTCATAGGGGCTCCTCTCTACGGTTTATGAAATAATCTGTATATTGTATATCTTAAAGGAAATATCGGAATTTGAATGCTTCAAATGTCACTGGATTATGGCGTTTTTTTGACAAAAAACAAAAAGCGTAAAGACCCTTATCACGGAATCTTTACGCTTTATTATTAGCTAATGTAGATATATCAAGTATGCGATACGATCAATTCACAATGCCCGTCTACTTCAAATTCGCCAAATCCCACAGGGATGATCAGATGAGAACCCTTCTTTAATCCATAGGGCTGACCATTATGAAGAAGGGTTCCCTCTCCATTAATGACGCTGAGCAGCAAATATTGATCATGAAATGCGAAAGCAGCTTTTCCGCTAACCTCCCATTTGTAGACAGAGAAAAAGTCTGACTCCACAAACGTTGTAATCGTTACATTTTCACCTTCCTGTACTTTAGGAGCCACCCCAGCATTTTGATGAGGCACTGTTGTCACATCAATTGCTTTTTCTAAATGCAGTTCGCGCAAATTTCCTTCAGCATCTCGTCGGTCGTAATCATACACACGGTACGTTGTGTCAGAGCTTTGCTGCGTTTCTAAAACTAACGTTCCTTCACATAAAGCATGGATCGTTCCGCTTGGAACATAGAAAAAGTCGCCTGGTTTGATTTTGACCCTGCGCAGCAGCTCGTTCCATTTCCCATCATTTATTTGCTCGATTAATTCTTCTTTTGTTTTCGCATTATGGCCGAAAATCATATCGGCGCCTTCTTTACAATCGAGGATATACCAGCATTCGGTTTTCCCAAGATCCCCATTTTCATGAACCTTTGCATAAGAATCCTCAGGATGGACCTGAACGGATAAATCCATGTTCGCATCTAATATTTTCGTTAAAAGTGGAAAAACCTCATCCTTCGGGTTTCCAAAAAGCTCGGGATGTTTACGGTATAAATCGTCCAATGCCATACCCGCATATGGACCGTTTTCCACAATAGATGGCCCATTAGGATGTGCGGAAATCGCCCAGCACTCCCCTGTTTGATCATTTGGAATGTCGTACCCAAATTCGGTTTGTAAGGCGGTGCCGCCCCAAATTCTCTCTTTAAAAACTGGTTTTAAAAATAATGGTTGCATAATAAATCCCTCCAGGCTAAGTTTATCGTTGATTTTCCTCTTGAAATGCTTGATGAGCAAGCATGAGCGAGCCGGTAATTCCCGCATTGTCACCTAAACCAGGACCGACAATATATTCAGTAAGATCCGGCAAAGACACATACTCATTAATAAATTCCTTCAAATACTTATAGACAGAAATAAACACTTGCTTTTGCTTCATCACTCCCCCGCCAAGGATAATTTTTTTCGGCGAAAGAATCAAGACATATTGCATCAGGGCTTGGGCAATATAGTATCCTTCTAGGTCCCACACTTCCATTCGATCAACAAGCTGATCTCCTTTTGCTCCCCAGCGCTCCTCAATGGCAGGACCAGCCGCTAGACCTTCTAAGCAATCGTGGTGATAAGGGCACTTCCCTCGGAATTCGTCATTTGGATGCCGTCTCACAAGAATATGCCCCATTTCAGGGTGCGAAAGTCCTTGAAGAAGCTTCCCTTGAACAATG
Organism: Neobacillus sp. KR4-4; assembly: GCF_042136325.1. NCBI lineage: Bacteria > Bacillati > Bacillota > Bacilli > Caryophanales > Bacillaceae > Neobacillus > Neobacillus sp. KR4-4. Next base: position 63,708 of record NZ_JBHHJU010000007.1, on the reverse strand, counting down.
GCACCTGCCCCAATTCCAGTACCAACTGTAATATACAAGCAGCTATCCAAACCTTTTGCCGCACCAAAGGTAACCTCTCCCAATGCCGCTGCATTAACATCTGTATTAAACCCAATCGGCACGGAAAATGCATCTTTTAATGATTGAACAAACGGATAATCCCTCCACCCCGGCTTCGGCGTAGAAGTAATATGACCGTACGCAGCACTTTCCGGATTCACATCAATGGGACCGAACGAACCCACACCAATTGCCTTTATAGGATATTGATTGAAAAATTCAACCACCTTTGGCATCGTTTCCGCGGGTACAGTGGTTGGAATTTGAATACGGTCTACAATATGACCCTTTTCATCGCCAACAGCACACACAAACTTTGTCCCGCCTGCTTCAATTGCACCCAACATACAGAAATACCTCCAAATAAAAATTTCTACATTTCATTATAACTGCCCATAGATCCTTTTTTTGATTTTCTCCAAATAAAATATAGGGTTGGAATCATCATCACATAGATAATCGGAAAAAGACAAAACGAGACAGGTAAAAGCAGGTCAAAATCAAAGTATTTTCTCATCGCTAAAAACAAAAATACTCCTACGATTCTTCCAACTCCGAGTGGAATTTCTCGAATAATGATATAATCCAAACGCTTGACCTTGTACTCGGGGTCCTTCTCAATCGCTTCATAAATCATGGCACTCATCGAGGTGGTAATCATATTTTGTGCTAATGGCGAGACAATTCCAAAAATAATCAATGATAGGAGGACCGGAAGGATGGATAACAATATAGAACTCAAAAATATACTTACCGAACCGATCGCATAAATGGCGAGACGATATTTCGGATTAGAGAACTTAGCAAGCAAATAAAATGTAACAATGGCAATCAACTCAGCTGCCATATTATAAACTCCTAAACTTAATTCTCCGCCCGCTACTTTGAAGGTAATCATCGTAATCAAAAAGGTACCGTACACGCCAGATACAATCCCATCAGCAAACATTACCTTGTACATCCTTTTCCATTCCTTGGACGGATTCTTGATAACATCCCAGAAATAACTTTTTGCTGTAATTGGCTTTCCCTTCACTTTTAGAGAGGTTAAAAAGGATAGAAAAAAGAATAGACAAGTTCCAATAAAAACGACATAATACCCCAGCATGCCCTCCAATTGCGAGATGATAATTCCTGACAGAACCGGGCCGATCACACCTCCAATGGTAAATAAAATACCTTGTACATATAAAAATTGATCCCGATTATCATTGGTTGTTAAATCTAATACAGCCAAATGCATGCCGACATAATACAGACTCATTGCTAATCCATTTGAAAATCCTAACAACATGATATGTTCACTTAAGGTGTCATGAAAAAGAAGCATAATTAAATAGGTAATCAGATAAAAGACAAATCCTAAACGCATCGTAATCATTGGGCTCGTTTTCCTAGCCAGCCATCCGCAAAGGCCAAAACAAAAGATGATCGCGATGGACCAATACAAACTATAGTAAGCTAGCAGTGAATAGGTTTTATCCAATTTCCATAAGAAAACACTTTGAAACACACCGGACAAAACGCCGCCAAAGGAAAATAAAGCATTCATCAGTAAATAAAACTTTAATTCCGTAGAAAAAGACTTAAAAATTTGAAGCATTCTTTGATCTCCTTTTGCAGAAGAGTCGGCCTAGAAGGCTTTTTTCACTCCTGTTTTTACACTATTAATGGCCTTCACTCTCAAGGTTTCCCATGGAACGTCTTTCCCCTCAGCCTGTCCGACCTTAACCGTTCTGCTCATATTTGGCAGTAAATCAAAGAAATTATCCTCGATGACAAGCTGCTCCATATCCATTTCAATGGTGACCATACGCGCGAGCAGATTCGCGGATAGGGTCAGCTCATTTTTCTCACGGTCAATCGAAACAGTTACTTCAGACTCTTCCAATCTCAAATCCTTTTGGTCGCGGAAATAGTAGAAGTTTTCATCGGTTTTATTCCTTTTGGAGCGAATGACGATCACGGCCTCTTCTGGCTGCAGACCACTAAGGGCCTCCTGCTCTAAAACAACATCTACTTGCTGCGAAACATTGGCTGGGATCGAAACTGTCCATTGCTTTGAAAATACTTTTTCGCCAGTAAATTGATAAACGGCCAGTTCAATTTCATCTTCATAGGTTTCTAACCGGTCATTTACCACCCAAATAGCCATATCCTTACCTGGTTCATGTGCAAGCGTTAATAGAACTGGACTAAAGAACTTTCTTGCATAATGATAGGAAGCCTTAGGCAATAAATAATAGTCGATAACTGACCAGCTTGTCCCCGGCCAGCAGTCATTTAACTGCCAAAATAACGCACCGCTTGTATGTGGTTTATGGCGCCTGTAATGTTCGATGCCATACTTCAAACCTTCTGCTTGCGTTAACATCGAATAGGCAATGTACTCATCTAAATCCCTTGGAACCCCTGTATAGCCTTCCATCAGCAAGATTCCTTTTGGATGATGGATATCTTTATTTCGATAGGCCATTTCCTCGCTTCCCCAGTAAAATTGATCCTTGGGGATATTTCGTTCTAATGTATAACGATTAGAAGAAGCATGCATGCCAAACTCACTCGCAAAGAGTGTCGTATCATTTTTAAAATTTTTAAATGACAGCCCTTCGACGCTGTAATTCACCGTTTGCGGTTCACCAAACGTTCTCGGCTCAATATTTCCGTGCCAAACCTGCCAATTATGCGTGTCGCCCTGATCTCTTGAATTATGATCATTCCCGCCGAATGGCGAGCTTGGCCAAAACAGACGAGTTGGGTCGAGTTCTTCCAGTAATTCCGGCATTAATTCATGATAGATTTTTTCACCATAAAAAGGATGAGTAATTTCACCCGAGGAATACAACGCTTCATACAGCCAATCATTCTCATTGTTTCCACACCAAAGTGCCAAGCAAGGATGATTACGGAGTCGTTTGACCACATGTATGATTTCCTCTTTGACGTTGGCCATAAAGTTCTTATTGTAATCCGGATAGAGCGCACAGGAAAACATGAAATCCTGCCAGACTAAAATCCCAAGCCGATTACACTCGTCATAAAACACCTCTTTTTCATAGATACCGCCACCCCAAACACGAAGCATATTCATATTCGCATCTTTGGACATCTTGATTAAGTGCTTGTAACGAGAATCTGGGACAGCTCCTATGAAACTATCGATTGGAATCCAATTGGCCCCTTTAGCAAATATCTTTTCACCATTTAACACAAAGGTAAAACGATGGTTTCCATCCTCATCCTTACGCATGACCTCAATCGTTCTAATCCCAAAGTCTTCTTGGTGATCATCCACTTTCACACCATCCGCAAACAATTCAACCTTTAGTTGATAAAGGTAAGGCGTGCCCAAGTCATGTGTCCACCATAGCCTTGGATTTTCCACTTCCAAAACAACGGTTGCTTGTTTGCGGTCTACTTTTCCTTTCGCTGAGTAACTTTCTGCCCCATCGGAAAGAGTAACATCGACCACATAATCTTTATCTTTTCTAAATGAAGCTATATCCACTTCAACCTCGATAATGGCTTTGTCATGAGAAATGGATTTCGTTTTCGCAAATACCGAGTCGATTTTCGCGAAAGTTCTCTTCTCTAAATGAACTTCCTTCCATATCCCTGCAGCAACTAAGCGCGGCCCCCAATCCCAGCCATAATGACTTTGAGCCTTTCTTGTCCAGATTCTTTTCTTGCTAAATCCAGACCAATAATATTGAACCTTGTCTTTCACATGAACATGGATGGGATCAAATTTTACCGCCAAAACATTTTTCCCTTGCTTCAACTCCCGTGCGACCTCAAAGCTGTGACTAATATACATATTCTCCGTTGAACCCAGTTCCACACCATTTAAATAAACGGTAGCAAATGTATCCAACCCTTCAAAAATCAGCTCATAGCGGTGGTCTTTACTAACATCACCATTGAACTCAAACGTATTGCGATACCACCAAACCTTTTCCTCTACCCATTGACATTTCAAATCATTGTGTCCGTAAAAAGGATCTTCAATTAACTTTCGGTCAATCAAAGTTGAATGAACATCGCCAGGTACGGATGCTGTCATCCAGAAGTAATCAATGTATTCAGGTGCAGCGACCTCAAGATCACGTGCGGCCCCTACATCAAAATGTTTTATTTTCCAGTTATCATTTATTTTCATCGTTTGTCACCTGCCATTGAAAAATGCTTACAGTATTACCGTTTTATTAGTGAAGCCTCTAGTAGCGTAAAACATAATAAAAAGGCCAAAATCAGTCTCAGGATTTTGGCACTTAATTTTTCAAATTATAAATAAGTCAATGAATCCAAGATTTCTTTTAAGCTTAATTCCGCACATGCCATGGATGTATCAGCAACACCGTAAAACATTTTAACTACATCGCCTTCAACAACCGCACCGCATGAAAAGACTACATTCCCAAAGAACCCTTCTACTTCATAGTCTGCTTCAGGCTCAAGAATCGGTTGGTTGGAGCGAGCAATGACCTTTGTGGGATTTTCTAAATCTAGGAGAACGGCTCCCATACAATAGCGGTGATCCTCAGTTGCACCATGATAAAGCTCCAGCCAGCCTTTTTCTGTCTTAAACGGAACAGCCCCTCCGCCCATACGAGCGCTATCCCACATGCCCTCACGTAAACCTAGTAAATGCTTGTGATTCCCCCAATGCAGGAGATTAGTTGATTCAGCAATCCACATTTCTGGCTCCCCTACACTTTTCGGAACAGGGCGGTGGAGTGCGTAATATTTCCCATTAATTTTTTCAGGGAAAATTAAGACATCTTTATTTTCTGGTGCAAAAATCATCCCGTGATGTTCAGTAGTTACGAAGTCCTTTGTGGAAACCATCGATTCTCCCACACCAACAGGCGAAACCGCACTAAAATAGATGTAATACGTATCTTCAATCTTAGTAATCCTTGGGTCCTCTATCCCAAATGTTTCTAACTCATTCGAAGGGTAAACGAAAGGATTCTCATCAATGGTGAAATGATGACCGCCATCTTTGCTTCTTGCAATCCGCAAGTAGGCGATAGATGTTAAATAGTCCCATGAATGTACATCCCCGCTTTTTCGAATCACACGTGGATCAGAGAAGTCATACGCAGGATCGTCTAAACGGAATTCTAAAATCTCAAGTTCGTTTGTTTTGGGATTATAAATGGGCGATTTAATGATATTCGGGTCACCACTAATTGGTCGTTCAGCGACACGAAGAAGCATGATAATTTCATCCTTATACGTTGTAACACCTGCATTAAAAGCACCGATCACTTCAAAATCAGCTCGATGCGGTTTCACATCTGCTGGAGTAACTAGAGGGTTCTCTTCATATCTATATACATTCATTTTAATGACTCCTTTGTTGTATCAGATTTACCGCTCGTATTGTAAAAACGGATCGACAATGGTAATTTTTTGAGCTTCTGCATCACTAATTCCTGCATAAATATCAGCCGTTCCATCGGGTTTTCGAACGAGTCCGCCACTAAAGACGACATCTACTAAGTCTGGACGCTTCGTTGGACCAGGGAGGAACTGACTTCTAGTTGCGATTAACTCCATATCTGAAAACTCACTTGTTTCCGGATCAAGGGCAAATACCATTGGGTAATAGTGGCGGTTTCCTTCTTCATCAAAGGAGGCAACATGTCCTAATACTCCAACAAGACCATTTGATAAAAGATGCGGCTCGTTGGCCCCGCCCCATTCTTCATCAATGAACTGCCCTTGTAGTAACGGCGCTTCGTTGACCACATCGACAGTCAATTCTTCTAAGGAAGAAATACTAGTCCAGCCAATTTTTCCTCTTCCGCCTTTTTCACCCTGAGGTCTGGTTAATACCCCAATACTTCCATCCTTTAGTTCGACTAAACGCAGGTCTTTCATTCCGTCAGGGCCTTTTGCAAATTCTTGTAGGCTTGCAATCGATTGACCTTTATAAAAAACGGTTCTCCAGCCAAGTTGCCCTTCATTCGTTGGATGAGGGAAAATTTGAACGCCCCCCACTACTAGCTCTCCTGAGATTCGAGTAAAGAAAGGATCTTGCAATTCCAGGACTGGCGCATTTTCTCTTGGTACCCACTCGCCATTTCTTTCGATAAAGAAGTATACATTGGAGTGTTCACTGTCACGTGATTCCACTCGTCCGGCAATGACTAACTCTCCCTCATCCTCAAACGGTGCGCTAATATTATAGACATCATTTTCCCCAATGCCGGAGAATACAATTTTTTCCGGATTGGTTGGTTGTGTTTTCGATTTATATTCCCCTAACAGCTGTTCACATGTTTGAGCATTACCTTTCCTTAACAAGGTCATTTCCTATTTCCCCCTTTAGGATCATTGCTTCCTTCGCTAAAATTGTTACGGCACTTTCACGATCCAACCTTGTTCGATGTGTTGAAAGTAACAACTTCATGGAGGCTGCTCCCTCCACTTCAAGCGTTCTTGGTTGATCAGTGAAATTCAAAACGACTAATATTTTTTCAACTGAATCCATTCTGACAAAATAGATCATTCCCTCTTCATTTCGCAAAACTTCATAATCCCCGAACTGCAGAGATGAGTGGTCCTTTCGCAGCTTCAGCAATTTTTTATAAAAAGAAAGCATCGATTCTGGATTATTTACCTGTTCTTCAACCGTAACTTTATAGGCATCGTCTGGAACCGTAATCCACGGCAGCCCATCTGAAAAGCCGACATTGTCCTGTTCATTCCATTGCATCGGGGTACGAGACTTGTCGCGCGATTTTTCATTCGCAACCATTAGGGCTTCTTCAGGTGACTTCCCCGCTTCTAATGCGAGCGTATAGCCCATGATTCCTTGAATATCTTTCATTTTCGATAGGTCGTCTGTCATCCAATCGCTCATCCCGATTTCATCACCAAAATAGATGAAGGGGACACCCTTTGCCGTCAGCATCAGAGTTGCAACCAGTTTGGCACGATCTTTATCGCCGCCAAATCTTGAAATATGCCTGGACATATCATGACTAGAAAAGAATAATGTTGGAATTTGCGTAGAATCATAGGTTTTCTCTGTTTCCACTAATTGCCCAAAGAGCCTATCTGTATCAAACTCAGCCATACTCCCGATATTAAAATTAAACACCACATCTAATTTGTGTAGACCCGAATATTTTTTTAGAACTTCCAAATCCTCGGAACCTACCTCACCAACAAGGAATTTATCCGGATATTGATGAACAAACTCGGCAATTTCCTCAATCGTCGCTATAATTCCTTCTTGGTCTTTATCGTACAAATGAATTTGTTCCTTTTTCTCCCAATCATATGGATTGTCCTGAAGCGAATCATTCACCTTTAAGAAGTTGATGACATCAAGCCGGAAACCATCGATTCCTTTTTCAAGCCAAAATTTCATCACATCAAACATCGCCTGTTTCACTTCAGGGTTGGCCCAGTTTAAATCCACCTGTTCCTTCGCAAAGGCATGGTAGTAATATTGATTCGTCCTCGAATCGTATTCCCAAGCCGGTCCGCCAAAGAACGACTCCCAATTATTCGGCATATCTCTCCAGATATACCAATCACGCTTCGGATTATCCTTAGCGGACTTTGACTCCTGGAACCATGGATGTTTAGAAGAAGTGTGATTGAGCACTAAATCGGCGATGACCTTGATCCCACGTTGATGCGCTTCTTGTATAAACATTTCAAAATCCGCCATCGTGCCATAATCCGGATCAATTCCATAATAGTCGGAAATGTCATAGCCATTATCGACCTTTGGTGATGGATAAAACGGAGTCAGCCACAATCCGTCAATCCCCAATTCTTTAAGATAGTCGAGTTTAGAGGTAATCCCCGAAAAGTCGCCGATTCCATCACCATTTCCATCTTTAAAGCTGGGCATATAGATTTCATAAAAAGTCGATTGTTTCCACCATTTCACCATAGTACTAAAACTCCTATTAATTACTTAAGTGTAAATTGCATTCCTTCTTGGAACTTTTTCGCAAATAGTAAGAAGATAATAATGATTGGCATGGTTAATAACACCGCTGCCGCGTACATAGGCCCTGGATAGCCGCCATAAGGACCAAACATTTGTGATAAAAGGACGTTTAAAGTTAGCATATTATCGCTCTTCGCGACTAACATATCCCATAACAACTCGGTCCATCTTTCCATAAACAAGAATAAGAAGATAACAGTCGAAATCGATTTCGACATTGGCAGGACGATTTTAAACATGATTTGCAATTCACTCGCCCCATCCAATTTTGCGGCTTCAATAAATGTATCTGGTATCGCCTTAAAGAAGTTGGTATACATAAATACAGCCCATAAGCTGAGGGCTTTTGGTAAAATCATTCCCCAATAAGAGTCATACATGCCGAGTCTTTGAATCACAAGGAACGTAGGGATTAACAAAATAATCGCCGGGAAAAACATTTGAAATAAAATCACATTATTAACGGTGTCTCTTCCTTTAAAAGGAATTTTCGCTAAGGCATACGCAACCATAACACCTGTGACCATCATTAAAAACGTTGATGCACCAGAAACGATAAAACTGTTAAAAAACGCATTAAGCCATGGCCTTGGGATGACCGCTTCGCCCCCACCAAGCAGCCATTGATATGATTTCAAGCTGTACTCTGTTGGAATGAGCTTCTTATCTACTTGATCCCAAACAGCAAAGGAATTTAACACCATATAAATATACGGAAAGATCATAATCAGTAAGAGAACAACGGCAATTAGGTAACGAAACAATAATCCGTTTTTCTTAGCTCCACCCATTTCGTTTCCCCCACATTTCTAAGAGTTTTCGAATGATAAATATTGAAATAAACGTTACTACTGACGCAATAATGGCAATCGCTGAAGCATAGCCCGCTTGAAGATTCGTGAATGCTCTTGTAAAAATCTCCATTTGCCATGTATTAGTTGCAAAATTTGGTCCTCCACCTGTTAATTGATACACCTCTGTGAAAATACCAAATGTAACACCAATCGATAGGATTAATACTGTAAACAAAGCCGGGTACAGAAGTGGAAAGGTGATCTTCCAGAAACGCTGCCAGCCTGTTACCCCATCAATACTAGCTGCTTCATAAACTTCCTTATCAATACTCTCAAATCCTGACGTTAAAATTAGTGCATAGTAGCCAGTGAATTTCCAAGCGATAATCATCGCAACGACAAAGAGTGCCGCAAAAGGTGTTCCAAGCCAGTTTATATCTAATCCAAATGAGCCCCTCAAAAATTCATTCACTGGACTGTTGTAAGATAAGATCCCTTTAACGATAAATGACGATACAACCCCTGATGCTAAATAAGGCAGGAAAAACCCAATTAAAAATAGCCCTTTAAATTTAGGTAATCCTTGAACGATTAAAGCAACGATAATCGAAGATGCCACAACTAACGGCACAAACAATGCCATAAATTTAAAACTTACAAAAAATGCACTTTGAACCCCTGGACTCTTGAAAGCCTCCATGTAATTTTCCATACCAACGAAACTAAAAGTTGGTGCAATCAAATTCCAATCAGTAAAGGATAAAAACAGTGACCATACCAGTGGAATCAGAAAGAAAACGACCGCATATATAAGATAAGGACTGGCAAATAGCCAGCCCAACCTTCCTTGCTTTGTGCTCATTATTTAAGAGCCCCCTCAATTGCTTCTTGCATGTCCTTCCAGGCAGTTTTCGGATTTTTCTCACCTTTTACCACTGGATTGAAGGCATGTTGACCAATTAAAGTCTGAATATCATTGTATTTTGAATTATCCATCGGCGGGATACCGTTTGGAACGGCGGCTGCATATGGTTGTAATGCTGGATTTTTGTCAAAGAACGCTTTAAACGCATCGTTTGATGTTAAATCATCACGGGCAGGTGGTAAGCTTGTCTTTTCAAGCCATTTCAAATCATTTTCAGGTTTTGAATACACCCACTTAATGAAGTCCATCGCTGCTTTTTGTTGTTCTTTTGTTGCAGAAGCGTAAACAACTAGACCTTTTGTATCAGCAAACGTTTTTACATTGGTAGTATCTGTTCCATCTGGAACAGGTGGAGGTGTTAATGTATAGGTTTCATTGAATTTCATTTCTGGGAATTTTTCTTCCCAGTATGGAATAGTCCAAGGACCCACATCGACAAAAATTCCTAAACCACTTTCAAACGGATCTTTTGATTGTCTTGTTAACAGTGCATCAGCTTTACGAAGATCATCCATTAAGCCCAGTACTTGTTCACCAGCTTTTTGATCACCTGTGAATTTCGTTCCCTCAACAAACTTGTTACCATTTGATGCTGCATCATACAACATGAAGAAGTCGAACCATCTTTTCCAAGCTGTTGGATCAGCAAGGTCTGCTTTTGCCCATAAATATTTATCAGGATATTTTGCTTTTAATTTCTTCGCTACATCTAACATTTCGCTATAAGTTTTTGGCGGCTCGTTAAACCCGAGCTCTTTTAAAACATCCAATCTCCAGCCAAATAACATCGCATTTGAGTAAATTGGTAATACGTATTGGTGGCCGTCTGCAAACTCCCAGCCCTTCATCGTATTTTCCATGTTACGGTTTTTCTTTACCTCATCCCATCCATCTAATTCATCTAATGGTACAAGCGCTTTGCTTTCAGATAATTGAGCGGCAAACCCACGGTTGATATTTTCAGACATGGTAGGCGCGCTTTTACCTGCAATCGCAGATTGGATACTTGCTTCAGATGTCGGGCTTTCCTTCATAGGACTTACATTAACTTTGATCTTAGGATTTTCCTTTGTAAACTCTGCTGCGACTTCCTTCCAATATACTTGCTGTGTTGGGTTTGGAGCAGCCCAGAATTCAATTGTTGTTACTCCATCCTTTTTACCTGTTTCTTGCCCTGTATTGTTACCTGTAGAACAGGCAGCAAGACCAGAAACTGTAAGAGAAGCTGCGAATAAGATTGATGCTACTTTTTTCATTTTCATCTTATATTCCTCCAATGACTAATTCTAATCCAACCTTTTAATAAAAGTAGTAATGCCCTAAACTATAATTACACTATACAATTAATCACACGTGTTTCTGATGGCGTAACTGCCTTATCTGACAGCGCTATCAACAGCATTCAAAAAAAAGTATACTATTTGTAATCCAAGTCAAAAATTATGGTATTAACCCAAATCCCTCATTTCTCAACAAGTGTTGACGGAATTACAAAACATCAAAATAACTTTAAAGTCATGTAAGTTATCACCTTACAAACGTAATTATTGCACCTTACTTTAATAATGTCAACAATTAATCACTAAAGCAATAAAGTTAATTATAAATAACTTACATTTTTGTCATCCTTATAACTATTGTAATTTTTGCGTTGTAACGTTACAATATAATTACAAGTAATGACAAATTATTATTAAGATATAGATTAAGGGAGAACAAAGAAATGGAAAAAAAAGTGACTATGCAGGATATAGCGGATCGGTTAAATATCTCGAAAAACTCCGTTTCCCAGGCATTATCTGGAAAGCCGGGAGTTAGTGAAGATACCCGCAGGCTTGTACAAACTACTGCAGATGAATTAGGTTATTCCTATTCTAATAGTAGGAATCAAAAGCAAGTTGAAAAAAAGACACTAAAAAACATCGCTCTAATTGCTTCTGATTATGCATTTTCACTTAAAAGCTTTTTTGGTGAAATTTACTTAAGTGTTGAAAAAGAGCTTAGAGTTCGGGGGATGAATTTGTTTATTGAATCGATAGATAGCGAAGCCAAAAATAATTTATCGCTGCCTTCCTTATTAATAAATCACGAAATCGATGGCATTTTAATCCTATCTCATATCAGTACGGACTATATTTCTACGATAATAAATACGGGGATCCCTACGGTTTTAATTGATCATCATGAACCGCACCTAGAAGCTGATTCGATCCTGACCAATAATCGGTTCGGAGCCTACACTGCTGTGGAATATTTAATTCAATTAGGTCATCGTGAAATAGCGTTTGTAGGTAATGTGGACATTTCTCCTAGCTATCAAGAACGATTAGAAGGATACCTGCTAGCTTTAAAAAGATACGGGATAAGCCCTAATGAAGATTTCATATTAACCAACACACAGGAAAATCAGCATGATATCAATTTATTTCTTAACGGCCTTCAAGACATGCCTTCAGCATGGTTTTGTGTGAATGACGGCAAAGGTTTCCTAGTTACATCCATATTGCAGCAAAGAGGTTTAAAAGTACCGGAAGATGCATCAGTATGCAGCTTTGATAATGGGCAATTGTCACAAATTGCAACCCCTACGATTACAACGATGGATATCGATTTAAATTATTACGGAAAAAAGGCAGTCGAACAACTTTGTTGGAGAATGGAAAACAATGAAGAACCGTTTCAGGAAATCCTGTTACCAACCAAGTTAATCATAAGAGAGTCCACTGCTAAGAAAAAATAATAATCATCGGAGTGAATTTATAAACAAATACAACCCCGCTGCCACTTTTTTTAGTGATAGCGGGGTTGTTATTTTGAAAGGATAATATTTCTAGATTATTTGCATTACTTTTTAAATAACCAGCCTTTTTTGTAAAACCAAAAAATCATTACTGTGACTATGATCGCCATAACCCCGAGCGTAATAAAATAGCCGTATTTCCAATGTAACTCTGGCATATGGTCAAAATTCATTCCGTACACGCCCACAATAAATGTAAGTGGCATAAAAATGGTAGTGATCACGGTAAGTGTCATCATAATGGAGTTCATTCGATTGGATTGAACGGACATGTAATTCTCCCTCATATCAGAAGTAACGTCTTGATTAGAAGCAACCATATCTGTTAACTTCATCAAGTGATCATAGATATCTGAAAAATAATGGTGAATTTGCTTTGTGTCCTGTATCCGCTTCGAGTTTATCATCCGGTATAACAAATCTCTCATCGGAATGATCGTTTTCCGCAAACGAATCAAATCTCTGCGAATCTCATAAACCTCTTCGATGATTTTTTTGCTGCTTGCTTCCTTCTCTTCATATTCATTTAGCTTGTCCTCAATTTGATGCAAAATCGGAAAATAGCAATCTACTAATTCATCTATAATGCTATGAAGAATATATAACGGGCCAGCCATTTCCATTTCATTACTTGCGGATAATTTTTGCTTAACCACATCTATCGCCTCTTCCTTTTCCTTATGAAAAGAAACGACATAGTTTTCTCCCACAAAAACATCTATCTCCTCACACCTGATTGTTTTACTTAATGAATGTAAAACAAAGAATAGGACTCCATCATAATAATTCATATTGGGGCGCTGGATAAAATGCAGACAATCTTCAATCGCCAAGGGATGAAAGTGGAAAAATTCACTTAACAACTTTGTTTCCTCTTCTGTTGGTTCCTCAAAATCCACCCAATAAAATTTGAAACGATCTGACCTTAATTCCTCCAACTTTACATCTTTTATCAACTGGTTATCTTGTGTAATCGCATAGGTAAAAATCATTCATAACCCTCACTTTATTGATTTCAGCCTTTCCAAATTCCACACTCTCTTTTTAACGGTCTATTTAAAAGATATTACCATAAATGTGTTAACGATACTTACACATAAAAATGAGCTTGGAAAATGTATCTCCCAGCTCATTTATTTCACTGACTAGTTGTATTTTATTTTCATTTCACTATTTTCGAGGCAAAGTCTGCATGATAATCACGGAAAGTCGGGTTTTCTCCACAGACCATCAAGCCTTGCCCCCAGTTTACGTGTACATCGGCAGTCGGTTTATCCGACGGGTCCCGATATTGGAATAATACGTTTCTCCGCGGCCGGTCACTTCGATTACTATCCGACCCGTGGATCGTTAAATAATTAAAAAATAGAACGTCACCTGCTTCGGCAGGGCACGGGGTCCCTATGGAAATCGGATATTCCTTATGATTTAAGTAGTGACGGCCTACATGAGAAACGGGACCTTCTTGATGAGATTTTGGAATGACCCTCAGGCATCCGTTTTCCAAGTCTGCATCATCAAGATGAACACTAGCAGCCAACATAGTATGACTTTCGTGAGGAAAATAAGGATGATCCTGATGCATGGGAAAAGCTGCCCCCTTTTCAGGTGGCTTAACCAGCATTTTGGAGTGATGTAACTGCACATTCGGTCCGATTAGCTTTTGCAAAATAGACACCATATTGGGATGGATTACCGCTCTCGAAAAGGATGCATCATGATAATGAACATCATGAAATCCTTTTAACACTAGTTTTTTTAACTCGTTTGCTGGGATGTACTCCCCTTGCCATGCATGATTTCGATCATGTTTTGTATTGGCTGCACGTTGAATAATCCGTTCTACTGCGGTTTTCATGCTCTCTACTTCCTCTTTTGAAAAAACCCCTTTAACAAGCAAGTATCCATTTTCATGGTAAAATTCCGCTTCCTTTAAAGTAATCATTCCATTTCCTCCTTTAAGGTTGATCATATAATTGTTATAATTTTAAGAAAATAATAGGTTTCTGTCTTTATCCAAATAGGCTGTTTTTTTGTCTTTTGAAGACATCGGAGGGATGTTTTTGATCGTTCAATCATGTAAACACAGTGAAGGAAGTTTAAATCAATATGCCCTGGGGCCGCTTGGAGAAGAAATTGCCTTTAAGGTGAATTACTGGGGGGTGAACCCAAAACATTTCAACAATCCCGTACATAGGCATTCCTTCTATGAAGTGTGTTATGTACTAAGTGGAGAAGGACTTTATAAAGACTTGGATGACCAATTTCGGTTAAAGAAAGGGACATTATTTTTATCTCGTCCGAACATTCATCATCAAATTCTAAGTGAAACAGGACTGTTTCTTGTATTTGTCGCATTTGAGATTTTACATGAAAAATCAATGGATGAGGCCAGTCACAGGTTTAATCAACTGGCGAGAACCAATAGGATTTGTGTCAGTGAGGCAGATGATTCTCCAACGGCCTTAATCTGGAGGGCATTAGTAGATTATACGTCAAACTGGAGCGGCGACGATTTCAATATAATTACTAGTATGGCACACACACTCATACTGTCCTTTCACTCTTTGTTCTCCGAAGCAAATCAGCGAAACCGCAGTCCTGAAAAAATCTTTTTGAATAGTTCACCTACACACTTGTATCAAGCAAAATTGTTTATCCGCGATAATTTATCAGAACCCTTGAAGCTAGAGGATGTCGCCGACTATCTTCACATTTCTAGTCGTCATTTATCGAGGCTCTTTTCTAATGAATTGTGCGAAAGTTTCTCCCATTATATTCGCAAGGAAAGGGTACGCGAAGCGGCTCGCCTGCTTGAAATGACAAGCATTCCAATTAAAGAAATCGCTGATGTTACCGGCTTTGGATCCGTGCATTACTTTACACGCGTATTTACTACGATGATGAACTCTTCACCTGCTAGGTATCGAAATGATTACTTGAAAAGAGAAAAGACTGAAATCAATTGAATTGATTTCAGTCTTTTCTAGATATGGGCCTTTATGCTGTATTATTAATGCGATTTCAATTTTAATGTAGAACAAACAGTCAACTAGCTTTGACTAGTTGACTGTTTGATTAATGGCACTGCTTTTATCCTATCTTAACTTAACGATAAATGTCTTAAGTTCGTATGGTTTAATATCAAACGCAAAAGCCTCATTTCCTCGTACTTCGGAAGTACTTCTTTCCATTAAATCGCATTCCTGCCAGGAATCAATATGGAAATCACTAGTTACTTCGACTGTTCCTCTTGCACCTGCAAATTCATGCAGCCGGACAATGAGATGTTCACCATTTTCTGCTTTTTTAACAGCGTCAACCATCACATTTGGAGCAGTCACGTTGAAGAGTGACATGCATTCTGTCTGGCCTTCTCCGTAGGTTAATGGATTATTGAGCTCCCAAGCATGCTGTACAGTATTTCCTTCATACCAGCTTCCAGTATGGGGAAGCAAGGAATACGTAAACAAATGTTCACCTTGGTCCGCTTCTATATCCGGATAAGTAGCCGATTTTAATAAGGTAAGGCGCATGACATTATCCTTAATGTCATGTCCGTATTTGCAATCGTTCAATATGCTCACACCATAATCTCTTTCAGATAGATCCGCCCACTGATGACCAACCGTTTCAAACCGAGCATAATCCCAGCTTGTATTCCAATGCGTTGGACGCTTTACATTTCCATACTGAATATCGTATGTCGCCTCCGTTGCCCGAATTTCGACAGGGAATGCTACCTTCAACAGTTGGTTTAGATCATGCCAATCAATTTTTGTTTCAAAATCGATACGCGGATTGTTCGCATACAAGGTCATTTTTTGATGGATGACCGAGTTTGAATAGGCCCATATAAACTCAACTACACATCGGATTGGACCATTTTCAAGGATTCTTGTTCCCTTCAAAGTCGAGATCTCTTTCATCTTTTCTTGATAATAAAGATCGATATCCCATGCATCAAATTGCATCGGTTTATCCTCAAATACCTGGAATACATTCCCACGCGTGTTAGGGGCTAAAACTTCCCTTTTATTTTTCCTGTCATATAGTCTTGTCAGCTGACCACTATCATTCCATGAAACCTCATAATAGTTGGAAGAAACACTATTTCCAGAAACATGGAAGGGTGAAGCTGTTACATTCATTCCCTGTTCATAATAAACGGAGCTTTTTCCGAGGGAAGGAACTTCATCAACTCTGACCAGCCATTCTCCATCAGCCGTTTGCTGGGCCTCCAATACCTCTCCGGTCTCTTTCTTCCACACTAATTCTCCAGTCGTGTTCGTGTTGATTTTCACGGTATCATTTCGTTTCCACGAAGAGGAATTATAAATCGAATACATATGCTTGCCATGATTTACGGCTAAAGACTGTGAAGCCTCCTTCCAGGCATTAGCCGCAAGCTCATACGCTTCAGCATATTCCAGTTTGCTGTCTTCATAAACCTCGTGAATAGATGATCCCGGAATGATGTCGTGGAACTGATTGCGCAGCACGATCTTCCAACTTTCTTCCAAGTCTTGTGCAGGATATGCTGACCATGAACCTGACAGTACACTGCTTAAGGTGTTCAGCCATTCTGTTTCACGAAGAAGCAGCTCCATTTTACGGTTCATCCGTTTATTATACGCCTGAGATGTATAGGTCCCGCGGTGATACTCCAGATACAATTCTCCATCCCACGTGTGAACATACTGATCAGTTTTGTCTACCGTCTCATGCAAGCGTTTAAAAAATTCATCCGCTCTGCCTGTCTTAACAGCAGGTATGCCTGGCATCTTATCTAATTTTCTTCTCATCTCTAACATTTCACGATTTACGCCGCCTCCGCCATCTCCATAACCATAGGAAATGAGCAACTCCTGGTTCACAGCTTTATCGCGATACGCTTCCCAAACCCCTTTTACCGAACGGGGAGTGATCTGTCCGTTGTATGTATAGAACCAGCGGTCATCCTCAGGGGTGGTGATAAAATGAGTTAAAATCTCTGTTCCATCGATCCCTCTCCATTTAAAGGTGTCATGCGGCATTCTATTAAACTGGCTCCAGCTAATTTTTGTAGTCATAAAGGTTTTTATGCCGGATTTCACTAAAATTTGCGGAAGTGCCCAGCTATATCCAAAAACATCTGGAAGCCATAAATATTCGCATTCCTTCCCATAGTTTTCGCGGAAGAATTTAGTACCCAGCAACAATTGACGGACAAGTGATTCCCCCGATGTCAGATTGCAGTCTGCTTCCAGCCACATTCCACCTTCTGTTTCCCAACGGCCTTCTTGAACTCTTCCTTCAATTTGTTTAAAAATCTCCGGGTAATCTTTTTTAATATAATCATATAATTGAGGCTGTGTTTGTAAAAAAACGTAATCTGGGTATTGCTCCATTAAACGAAGAACGGTAGAAAAAGAGCGTGCGGCTTTTTCTCTAGTATGTTTCAGCCTCCATAACCATGCCACATCAATGTGAGTGTGTCCGATGGCCGTTACGGTAACAGGATAATTTTTCGGAATTCGCTCGATTTCTTCATTTAAGGTCGTTTGTGCTTGATAAAGAGAATCATAGAAGCCCTCTGAACCAGGAACAGACCAATCGATCTTCAGGAAAGCCCTGTCTAAGGCTTTTAGCAGGGTTTGCCTTTCAGGCTGATTTTCCTGTAGATACTCGATCGTCGCTAGTGCAGCCCTAGCTGTGTAATACAGATCATCTACCTTTTCATCCAGACAGGCGATAAAGGCCGTTTTCAACTGGTGTTCCTGCAGCGTTGGCTTCCCTCCGCCTTCAAGCCCTGACCACAGCCGGAAGCACATTTCAATAGTCGTCCCTGCTAGACTACTATCTAAAAATACCTCTTGATGGTTCATGTCTACACCCTGATAGGGCTCCCCGTTTACATACAGCAGTGACTCAAACCCTGAATTATGACCGCCGCCTGTTTTTCCAAAATCAAATACACCGACAATTTTTTGTTGTTCCCAATTTTTAGGAATTGGGATGAGTGTTTTAAGCCAAATGTACTTATCGCGTCCTTCCCATCTTTCCCGTATATTCATTGTTCTCCATGGCCCGTCTTCGGGCGGCCGTTGCGAAACCTTGCCATCTTCATCATCTTGAGCTTGTAATGATGCCACTGGCTGAACATTTCTATACCGATAGGAATCTAGTTCCTCTATCCGTCTTTCCAACTTTTCAATAGTCCAAAACATATCAAACGCTCCTCTAAATAAAGATTATCCTTTGGAGGCTCCACCTAAGCTGAAGCCTTGGGACATAAATCGTTGTGAAAACATATACAAGATGACTGAAGGCATCGTATAAATCAGCGAGAAAGCAGCAAGTTTTCCGTATTCAATCATTCCAAAGTTTCCAAAAAATTGAAAAATCGTTACAGAAGCAGGAAATTTATCCGGGGTCTGGATTAAGATGTACGGCACGAAAAAGTTCCCCCAACTTCCGGAAAAGGTAAAGATGGCGACCGTGCATATGCCAGGAATCATTAAGGGGGCAACCACTTTCCTTAATCCTGCCCAGACGGATGCTCCATCGATCCACGCGGACTCTTCCAATTCCAATGGAACAGAATCCATAAAATTCTTCATCATCCAAATCGCATAGGGCAGCCCGGATGCAGTCAAAAACAAAATGGTCCCGATGAGAGAATCCTGCATGTTGATATAAATAAAGAGTTGATAGACAGGCACCATTACCGCAGTAATGGGTAAAGCGGTCATAAACAAAATGGTATACATAAATGGCTTTTTAAACTTCAAGGCATAACGTGAAAGTGGGTACGCTGCCATAACGGCAACAACTACAACCAGCACTGCCTGTCCTAATGAAATAAACAGCCCAATTCCAAAGGAACGAAGATTGGCAGGATCCGCCAAGATTGACGTAAAGTTGTTTACCGTAAAGGAGCTGGGCATTTTTAAAGCTTGCTGGGCATTTGGATCGAAGGATGCAAACAACACCCACAAAAGCGGTAAAAGAAACATGATTCCAAGGACTGTTAAAATAATGTATGGAACCAGTTTTTCAGTTTTATAACGGTTCACAGTAACTCCTCCTAAAGATTGACCTTCATAGAGCGGATATAAATCAAGCTTGCACCGATACCGATGACGAGCAGGATGAGTGAAATCGCCGTTCCATAGCCAAGTTGATAATTGACAAATGCCTGGTTGTACATAAAAATAGGAAGAGTTTGTGTTGATGTTCCAGGCCCTCCGCCTGTCATAGAAAAAATCAAGGTAAAAACACCTAATGTTTGCAAGGTTACCAGAACCATATTGGTAACGATGGATCCTTTAACCATTGGCAGTACAATGCGAAACATGACTTGAAAACGAGAGGCTCCATCCATCATAGCTGCCTCTTCCACACTTTTCGGAACATCATCCAAGGCTGCTTGGAAGACGAGCATCGAAAAGGCCGTTCCGTGCCAAATATTCGCGACGACTACGCTAACCATCGGAAAGGTGTATAACCACGTAACCGGCTTTAAGCCTATATGCTGCAAAATTAAATTTAAGGTCCCGTTATCACTTAAAAATGCTACCCAGCAAAAAGCTACCACAATTTCAGGGGTTACCCAGCCTGCAAGAACAATGATGCCGATGATTCGACGAAACGTTTTGTTTTTCTCCTTCATAAGGACAGCCAAAATGAACCCTAAAACCTGCTGGCCAATAACGGCAGAAAAAAGCAAGAACACAATGGTTTTTACAACACTGATTCGGAAATTGGGGTCTTCAAACATGGATAAAAAGTTTTGAAATCCGATAAACTGAATATCCTTAGCCTCTGTTCCTGTTAACGCAAGATTCGTAAACGCAAAATAAAAAGTTAGTAATATAGGTCCAACAAAAAAGACAAGCAATAGGATCCATGCTGGCAATAAGAAGAGAACCGATTTTACAAGAGTATGATCCTTTCTCTTCTTCTCTTTTATGGCGACTGTTGGTGATACAACCGTATTTGTATTCATTTCACACCCCGGTCGATTATATTTAAAACAAAGGTTACCTTTTACAAAGAACAAAAAGGTAACCTTTATTTTACTTTTTGTGGATGATTATTTTTCAATCACATTGTCTTGACCGACAATTTTTGTAACATTTTTCTGATATTCCTTTGCAGCCTGCTCAGGAGTTAATTTTTCTGTTACAACGTCCTCGACAAGTGATTGAATTTGTGTGGATACAGTTGGATATTTATCAACGGCAGGACGGAATTGAGCAAATTTCAAAAATTCAGTCGCTTCCTTAAACATCGGAATTTCCTGATACGACTTCTCTTGTGCAACATCATCACGTGTTGTCAAATTTCTTTCTTTTGTTAGAAGTGACAGAGTGTGTTCCTTGCTTGAGACAAATTCAATAAATTCCCATGCTTCGTCTTTATGCTGTGAATTGTTTGGAATAGAGAGTGCCCATCCGCCGGACATCGTGATGGTTCCAGGTGCTTCCCCATTTTGGGTCGGCATCGCGGCAAATCCTAACGTCGTAAAGGCTTCAGGCCAAGGTACTGCGCCAGTCTCACCCCAGGTACCTGTCTGCCAGATTCCGTCTAAGCCAATGGCTAGCTTGCCTTTAGGCATTAATTGCTGATAAGCCACAGCACCTGCCTGTCCATTTAATACTTGAGAAAGATTCGGACCAAGCTTTTCCTTATAAATCGTATCTATAAATTTGAAGGTATCCGTAAGTCCTTGGCTCTTTACAATCCATTTTTTCGAATCGTTATCATAAAGCGGAGTTTTCGTTCCATAAAGCAACATTTCAAATGTTTGCATTGATGTTGCTTCCCCTGTTGCTTTTCCGGAGTTCATCCAAAACGGTGTCACATCAGGAAGCTTTTCTTTTATGGTTCTTGCGGCCTGCAGGATATCATCCCATGACTTAGGCTCCCATGGAACTGGAAGGCCCGCCTTCGTGAATAGATCCTTGTTATACCAAAGTCCTCGGGAGTCGGTGTTAAAAGGCACCCCATAAATCTTACCGTCCTGCGCAATAACACCTTGCTTAACATTTTCGGTATAGTTGCTCCAATCACTCCAACCCTCGATCTTATCATCAAGCGGTGTCAAATAACCGGCGCTCGCATCTGAATTCACCATAAAGGTATCCTCTGTTACGATATCAGGCGCTGTATTTTTGGATTTCAGCATTAAGGCAATTTTTGCAAAATAATCCCCTTCCGAGACATTTAAGGGCGCCAGCTGAATGTCTATTTTGGGGTTGTTCTTTTCATATTCCGGGATAATTTCTTTATTGAGCCAATCTGTAAACCCTTTGTTCGTTCCTCCACCAGATCGATAGGTAATTTTAATGACTTCTTTATTACTGTCTTTTGTCGATGCGCTTTGATTCGAGCATGCTGCACTTAACAATACACTTCCAGTGATAAGGGAAACAACTGCTAATCTCTTATACTTCTTCATTTTCATACACTCTCACCCATTCTCTCATTTATTGTTTTGAGCAAAAGAAAACGATTTCATAATTGAATATAAAAATGATGCCAATGTCCCAACCTAATTCATTCCTCCCTTGCCTTAATTTTCTAACTTTATATGTTGATAGGATAATTGATATATTTATATTAAGTCAATATGTTTTTTGAATATTTACTATATTCTTAATAAAAAATGATATAAAAGTACTATAATTCGGTCATATCTTTTAATGATTTTCTTTCTTTTCCTAGAAAAGGGACTAGTTGAACCGCCATAAAATTATATATTTTATAATGCATTGTAATGGGTTGTATTATATAATATATTTAATATATCATTTGAACGAAATGAGGATTAACATGGAAATTCCATTATATGAAAAAATCTATATTAATTTATTAAATCAGATCGAGACAGGTAAAATACAACCTGGGGATCAAGTTCCCACAGAGAGAGAACTAGCGGACCAATTTCAAGTAAGCAGAATCACTTCGAAAAAGGCGCTTGATAAATTGGTGCAAATTGGGGCAATCGAGCGCATTAGAGGCAAAGGTTCCTATGTTTCTATGACCCTTCCTGATTTTGGAACAGTTGATTCAAAGAATCAGCTGGAACAAAGGGAACATCAGGATCAAGACGTGAATGGATTGATTGGTCTGATTATACCTGAGTTCTTTTCCGATAGTTTTGGAAGGATAATGCTGAATAATATTGAGAAGCGCTGCTCTGAATTGAAGTTTAACCTGTTGGTCAAGTTGACATATGGCAGCCAAGAACAAGAAGAAGAAGCCATTCATTCCATGATTCAGCAGGGGGTAAAAGGGATTATTATTTGTCCAGTCCACGGGCAGCATTACACAGCAAACTTATTACGACTGGTACTTGAGGGATTTCCACTCGTCTTAATTGACAGATATTTAAAAGGAATTCAAGCTTGTGCCGTTTATACAAACAATAAGACAGCGACTCAGGAATTAACAGAGTTTTTGTTTTCCAAAGGACATAAGCATATTGCGTTTGTTTCCCCGCCAGAAGAATACACCTCATCAATCGAAGAGAGAATTCAAGGATTTATGACGGCATATTCGCAGAGGGAAATGGGAGTTAGTCCAAATTATTTATTAACGGATATTTTCTGTACCTTGCCGACATTTAGGCAATCAGAGCAGGTTTTTGAGGATGAGATGAAACTACAGAAGTTTATCGAGGAAAATCCACAGGTGACCGCATTCATTGCTTGTGAGTATGAAATAGCATGTGTACTAGCCCAAGTACTTAAATCACTTGGAAAATCGGTTCCTAAAGATTATGCCATTGCTTGTTTCGACCATCCCGGACGGCTGTATAACGCTATGGTTTTCACTCACATTCAACAAGATGAAGAATTTATTGGCATAAAAACAGTAGATTTACTTTTTAAACAAATTCAAGGTGAGAAAGTACCAATACAAAATATGATAGATTTCAAATTGGTTGAAGGTAATAGCGTATCAAATATAACCCTGCCTGCCCACGTTCGTTCGTAGGATGTGATTAGCTGTTTATTGAACACTCCATATGTCCTTTATAGCGCGAAGTTTACATTTTTGTTCATATTTGAAATGAAATTTCGCACCCAAACTCTATTAAGATAGTTATAAAGAACAATAATAATGTGTTTGGAGGAGACATCGTGAATCGACTGTGGGCTGCTGTAGCGTTGGTGCTTATATTAGTAACAGGCTGTTCATCAACTAAATCCAGTACAGCAATGGATGGGGAAGAAATCTATAAAGAAAGTTGCGCCGCTTGTCACGGCGATACATTACAAGGAGCTGTTGGCCCGGGATTAACACATATGAAAGATAAATATTCTGAAGCGGAAGTTCTGAAGATTGTCAACGAAGGCACGAAAAAAATGCCTGGAAATCTATTAGATGCGGAAAAATCAGAGATTGTAACAAAATGGCTGATGGAAAATTGACCATAAAAAAAACACCGGTTTTCGGTGTTTTTTTGTGGTTATTTGAAACCGATTATATCTTTGTATTGATAAAATTTATTAAACTGGATTTATACTAGGGGTGTTAAGAGTCATTATAGGGGGATTAAAAATGCTTCAGTTACTAAATAAGTCAGGTAATTTGGTTATTGTGTTACACGAAATCTATGGCATTAATCAACATATGGAGAGTTTTTGTCATTTACTATCAAAACAGAATTTTGATGTTATCTGTCCGAACTTATTAGAGCGCGAACATCCATTTGATTATTCTGAAGAGAAGACTGCCTACCATAATTTTATGGAGAATGTAGGGATTTCTAAAGCAGTACATAAAATAAAGAATCTATTAATAGATATTAAAAATGATTACCAAAAAATATTTATTATTGGATTTAGTGTCGGGGCAACTGTTGCTTGGTTGTGTAGTGAGGAAGATGGTCTTGATGGCGTTGTTGCATACTATGGTTCGAGAATAAGGAATTACGAACAAATAGTTCCGTTATGTCCTACAATTTTATTTTTTCCACAAGAGGAACAATCCTTTAATGTGGATGAGTTAATTTCAATTTTAGATAAAAAGAATGTCGAGATCCATAAATTTAATGGACAGCACGGATTTAGTGATCCATTCTCAACTAAATTTAATGAAAAGTCATACAAAAGCGCCTATAACGAAATGCTAAATTTTCTAAAGAGACATGAAAAAAGCACCGCAAACGCGATGCCATTTGTTGTACATATTTTCAAACATTTTAAAGAGTAAATGAAGGGTTTGTGACAGGTGTCAGAACCAATTAGGGATATCCCTTGGTTTTACGTCGACAAGCACAAGAATTAAACCCGAATCAGCTTGACAAGCTGCCCTGGCTGCAGTAAGGAAAGCAACGGCAAGTCCTCCTCTACAACCCTTCCGACCACATTGACTCGCTCATCGGCCGGGAGGTCATGAAGCGTGATTTGGACCTCTCCGCGATAGCGTCCATAGCGGTCATTATCTCGAGTAATCGTCCCCAGCGGCCGCTCTACCGTATTCCGAGCGGCGACTGATTCAGAACTTCTCGTATCCATAAGCCTTAGAACATCACGGGAAAAATCAGGGCGGAGCCGGAACTCACCTTCCTGGAAGCCTTCAACTCGGATCGAAACACGATGATGGCAGTCAAAATCGTTTAATTTTTGAAGAAGGTCCTCACTTACCTCCGGATCACCGATGTAGACATCCTCCACACCCGCGTGGAACAACTCCAGCGCAGCCCGATACGGATCAACTTCGCGATGATTTTCCAAGGTTGGCAGCCCTTCATACAACGGGCCGCGTTTCTCACCATCACCTGGAATATACGCGCTTACCGGAATACCATACCTTTTAAAAAGCTCATTTTGCTCCTGAAAAAACGAATCCGATAATCCCGTTTCACGCCTTGGATAGAAATTATGCCAAGCCAGCAGCTGACTAGCTTCTAACCCGCCTTCTAACAGTACCCGCACATCTTCCTCAAACAAAATGCTCGCATTAAGCGCGAGTTTGAATTCCTTCGCCAGACTCAAAATCGTCTCATTCGCAAAAAAGTCATCCAACCGCAAACCGATAACCCCTAAGGATTTTAACGAAAATAAACTATCCAATCCTAAATGGGCAGGCGTTCGAGCAGATACATCTGCATACACCTCGATACCAGCCTCTTTTGCTGCCTTAAGCAACTCACACGCACGGCCTGCTAAATCCCCAGACTCTTCTGGGATGTGAAGCGACGTAAATGCCGACCTCACACCCATTTTCCCAGCAGATCTAATCCGCTCTTCTGCTAAAGGGTCATTTAAATAGAAACTAATACCGATCAATCAAACTCACCGGCCATGTCATCATTGAAGCCGAATAAATAGGTGAACAAGAACCCAGCTCCATAAGAAATTAATACACCAAGCAGATACAGCAGGACTTGCCCAGTTACGACTAAAAATGCCAGCGGTAAACCAGAAACCCCGACCGCGATAGTTGCCACATGGAAGACAGCCTGGAACGCACCGCCGACACCTGCACCTAAGCAGGCAGTTAAGAATGGACGGCCTAATGGTAAGGTTACACCGAAGATAAGCGGTTCACCGATGCCGAGAATTCCTGCAGGAAGACCCCCGCCAATCGCTCTTTTTAAGCGAGTTTTCTTCGTCTTAGCGTAAATCGCAAACGCCGCTCCGACTTGTGCCGCACCACCCATCGCCAAGATTGGCAGAAGCGGGTCATTTCCAAGTGTATTAATTAACTCCAAGTGAATCGGTGTTAATCCTTGATGTAAACCAGTGACAACGAGCGGCAGGAAGGTGGCCCCAAGGACAAATCCAGCCACTACACCACCCACATCAAGCAGTGACGTTAATCCTTTTGTAATCGCATCTGACACAAAACCACCCAACGGCATAAAGACAAGATAAGTAACAATACCAGTAACCAATAAAGCAACCGTTGGTGTGATAAATAGATCAAGCGATTGTGGAACATAACGACGAACTCGTTTTTCAACAAGAGCAATAAAGATGGCGGCAAATAAAACTCCGATTAAACCGCCGCGTCCCGGAAGTAAAGCAGTATCAAACAATTTGATTCCTGCAACCGCAGGGTTAATGATTAAAATACCAGCAATCGCCCCGAGTGCGGGTGAACCACCGAATTCTTTCGCTGCGTTGGTACCAACTAAAATGCCAAGGTAACCAAATAAACCGCTGCCAATAACCGATAAAATAGTCGCCAGTTGGGAATCCGCTGCCAGCCAGCCCGCTTGGACAATCGCTTTGGTGATTCCTGTAATCAACCCGGATGCAACTAGAGCCGGAATTAACGGGATGAAAATACTAGAGATTTTTCGTAAAAACAATTTAAACGGTGTCGCATTCTTTTTGTTGATTTCCGCCTTTTTGCTGGCCGCCTTTTCTTTCAAATCAATCCCGCCGGCGTCTTCTATTAATTTACCAAACTCTTCTGTGACTCTATTTACTTTTCCAGGTCCAAGGATAATTTGGAGGGTTTCCTCCTCTACTACGCCCATGACTCCGTCAATTTTCTTAATGGCCACTTGGTTGACAAGTGCGTCATCCTTTGGTGTCACACGAAGTCTTGTCATACAATGCGTGTAATTGCTAATATTCGCCGGGCCGCCTAGTTGTTCAAGAATCTTTTCTGCTAAAATTTTATTCTCTCCAGCCATTCTTGTTCCCCTTCTCTCCGTTGATTATTTTTTTAAGTGAACTTATTTCCTTAAATCTACAAATGGAAAAGTGTTCACATCACCTCCCGAAAAGGACTATTTCCCATCTTTAATAAACCGGATCGCTTCCCTTGTTTTATCAATGGAATGAATCGTATCCTCATATTGGACGGTTGCCATCGACAAGAACAAAATATCCATGATATATAACTGCGCAAGGCGTGAAGAAGTAGCTGCACTTCGAAACGGAGCTTCTCCAGAGTACGCCGTAAACAAGTTAATATCAGCCAGAGCAGAGACCGTTGATTGCCCATATTTCGTTAAACTAATCGTTTTCACGCCGCGCTCTTTTGCAAGTGCCATAACTTTAATGACTTCAGGTGTTTCGCCTGAGTGGGAGATCCCAAACACGAGATCCTCCTTATTGGCATTGGCAATTAACGTGGCAACAAGATGTGTATCCGTAAAAGCGGTTGCATTTTTATGAACCCTTAGGAGCTTTTGCTGTGCGTCCTTTGCGATAATGCTTGAAGCCCCAATTCCAAAAAAATGAACATTTTGTGCAGCAGACAAGGTGTGAACGGCACGTTCCAATTCATCAAAATTAATCATTTCTTCCGAGTCGCGGATGCTTTGGATACTATTGCTTGTTGTCTTCTGGGCGATGGAGAAAAACGATTCACCCGGCTCAATGTCACGGTACCCTTGCTCCACCGGTTTCACAAGATCGCCTGCAATTCTTACTTTTAAATCCTGAAATCCATTTAAGCCCAAAGATTTACACAGTCTTATTACAGCTGCACCACTTGTATTAGCCTTGGAACCGATGTCATGGACGGTACTGTTTAATATCACTTGAGGATTTTCAAGAATCAGTTCAGCAATTTTCCGCTCAGAAGCTGGAAGCTGTTCCAACATATTTTGAATCATTTTTAATCCGCCTGCTGCCACACCAAAGACCACCTTTTTTAAAATTACTCTACTACATGTTGGATTGCCTTTTTCACATATCCATTTGCTTCTATTAATAATTGTTCTGCTTTTTGTTTCGACGTATTCGTCTTAATCATAACAATGGCCGTTTTGACTTGAAGATTAGAGGCTTCAAGTGTTTCCGACGCCTGTTCATAGGAAACCCCGGTAATTTTACGAATGATTCCAATCGCCCGTTCCTTTAATTTCTGGTTACTTACATGAACATCAACCATTAAATTCTCATAGGCTTTTCCTAAAAGAATCATCGAAGAAGTTGAAATCATGTTTAGAATCATCTTATGAGCGGTACCTGACTTCAATCGTGTCGAACCAGTCAGGACCTCTGGACCGACAATAACTTCAATTGCTTGGTCGGCTTCCTGACTAATTGCCGCATTTCTATTGCAAGAAAGGGCTACGGTTTTCGCTCCAATGCTTCGTGCATATCGAAGCGCCCCGATAACATAAGGTGTGCGGCCGCTAGCTGCAATACCAATGACCGTATCATCTTTCGTCAGCCCGATTTCCTTCAAATCGTTCACACCGAATTCCGGCTGATCCTCCGCTCCTTCAACTGCTTTCAAAAAGGCGCGCTCTCCTCCTGCGATAAGTCCTTGGACCATTTCAGGGTCTGTGCTAAAAGTGGGCGGGCATTCTACTGCATCGAGAACCCCTAATCTCCCGCTCGTGCCTGCACCACAATAAATCAGGCGTCCGCCGTTCTTAAAGGATTCAACCACAAATTGGACGGCTGCTTCAATATCCGGTAAAACATCCTTGACTGCTAGTGCGATTAGTTGATCCTGCTCATTCATAATTCGTAAGATGTCACTTGGACTTGCTGTATCTATCTGCATGGACTGTTCGTTGCGAGATTCAGTCGTTAATAATTCAAGATTTTCTGTCATGATCGTTGTCCTCCTGTAAGTCTTTTTTGAGGTGAAAACGGTTACCGTACGTTTATTATATTCCGTTTGAAATTTTATTTCAAGTAATTTATTAAAATAGTGAAATGGTATTTCAAAACACTATTTCACTCTGAGATGATCTAGGGTCTTATTCAAACAAGTAACGACGAATCGCCTTTGCGACCCCTGCCTCGTTATTATTTCCAGTCACCCGATCCGCTAATTGTCTCACCTTTTCAGGTGCATTTCCCATCGCAATTCCGAGGCCGGCAGCTGAGATCATCAGAGCATCGTTAAAATTATCACCAATCGCTGCCGTTTGTGAGAGCGGGATTCCCAACTGCTCAGTAAGTTTAACCAGGGCAGATGCCTTTGTTACACCACTGGGGGTAATTTCTAAATTGATAAAATTAAAACTGCTGCTAATTTCCATTTCCACTGCCTGTTCCTTAAGCCGCCGGGTAAACTCCGGGAGCTTATTCTCATCATCAAATACAGCAATTTTTGTAATGCTCCGCTCCTGCTCCTTCAGGTACTGGTAAAAGTCATCGACGACCTTCACCTGACATTTCTCCCGAACCCTCTGGCAATGTTGAGGTTCTCCCCCAGATGCTTCCAGGGTGGGGATGTTATTTTCAATCCATTTCTCATTCCATTTAGTCACCTCAGGGACGAGGAGTATATCCCCCTCATAAAAATGCGCATAGATGCCCTCCGTCTCACATATTTCCCAAAAGGTCATTAGTGACTCATATGGAAAAACGGATTGCTCGCGGATTTCGCCATTCGCATCCAGCAGAATCGCTCCATTGTAGGCAATGATTGACTCACCGCTAAGCCCAATTGTCCGGGCAATCCATTGCGTGGATAGCGGGGAGCGACCGCTGCAAATGACGACCTTGCCACCTCGCTTGCGGTACTCATGAATCGCCTCGATTGTTTCCACATCAATCTCTTTTTGATCATTTAATAACGTGCCATCTAAGTCTGTTGCTAGTAGTCGATACTTCACTATGTAATCCTCCTCTATAATATTATTGTATTTTATATTTTTAATAATATTATTGAAATTTAATTTCAATATTACATTGTATCTATTTTTCGGGCGGGTTTTGTTCAATTTTTAAGATGTTTTGTTCAAATCCAACAAGCTTTTGTGCAATTTTCAAGCCGTTTAGTACAAAAATCCAGTGTTTTTGTACATTTTGATAATATATGGAATTTTAAAAGTAGAATTAAAGCCTACAATTCAATAAAAAAAGCCTCTAGGCTTAGTTGCAAGTTCTAAACAATTAATAAAATCTAAATGAATTATTCATAGTTTGTTCATTATTTTGGGGTAAGATAAGTACATGAAGAGGACAAGCACTTACCTTTCTCTTTTTCAAAAACCCCCTTTAATATATTCTGTTTGGATCTGGCACTCGGCCGGATCTATTTTTTTGGAGAGAATCATTGTCTGAAATTTTCGAATAATTTTATTTTTATTTTTGATGTTATTATGAAATAATTTGTCGAAATATGAGAGACGTTTATTACCAAGCAGTTAGAAATCTCTATTTAAATGCATTGATATACCAATATCATTTACTTTTTTGCTAATATTTTTACTATTAAATTCGGTGTTCACATGAAAAATCCACTATGTTACTATCAAAATGGGCTTGGAATTGTATTATCATTAGAAGACGAAAAAGATGGGAATCAAGTCATCATGCCTTCCAAACCAAAGGCAGTAAAAAATAATTTTACGAGGTGTATGATGAAAACAATGGAACGAACTCAAAAGGAAAATATGGAACTTTTAAAGGAAATCGTTCAACTTAAAACAACACTGAGCGAAATATGTAAGCAAGATGGACCAAGCAGCTCGGAATACATCAATCTTTCTATCAAACTTAATACACTTATGCATAAATATTTTGAGGAAAAAGCAGAAATTCTCGTTAGCATTTAATAGGTTTGAATTAAAGTTTTGACGGGATCCCATGACTCTCGCCAAAAGGGACAGCAAAAATATGCTGTCCCCTTTTTTATACCTATTTTTGTTCCAACCTCTCAAGAATCCTTCTTTTCCGGTAAAGCATAATTCCCGTCTCCGCAAGGTCGTTAATCATCGAGCGATTGGTAAATGCCCCAAAAATCATCCCAGCGATAGGCACCATCTGAAACAACTTTTTCCATCCAAACTGGTCCCTGTATGTATATACCACTTCACGCCAGCCTTGCAGCTGCGACATCATTTCACTGGACCCGCTCCCTTGCTGATAATAGCTGGAAAGCTCATTCAGAATCGCTCGTTTACCAACAATATCTGCCGATGAAAACTGCAGACATTTGATCATAAAAATACGTTCGCTTTTCTCATTGGGATCATACCCATGGAGGATGGCGATTTCCTGCAGTGTTTTTAAGGAGATACCCATTAACGCCGGAACATCGAGTGCAAGGGTAAAAATCCCGCCAATTCCTGTGCTTGCTCCTTGGATGGCCGCAAACTTCTTCCGTTGCCCGGTTAGCTCCTGACTCAACTTATCCATAGTAACTAACGGGATATCCTCAATATCCGATACCTGCGTGATGGGCCGGCCCGTTTCTTTTTCAATTTTTTCAAAGAGATTATGTTCTTTCATTAAATAGCTGCCGCCATTCTGAATATAGGAGCCGATTTCTTCTAGCAAATTGCCAACTTTGTTATGGATGAATTGGGGAGTTATTTTATCAAGAATCTTAAATGGAAGTCTGCCTAGTCGATCCCAAATCCACAGATCACTCTGATCATTTTCCCACTTCTCAATGACCTTTAGTTCGTTCAACAAAACTTCTCGTGTTTCCATGTAATGCGGTCACCCTCGTTCGTTTATTTATGAATACATACGTATGAGATGGGGAAAGGTTTCACGGCTGATACTTTGGGGATAGTCATAATCAACCAGAATACTGCGACTTAATTCATTATTATCCCCATTTTCCCGCCCCTAATTCCTAGGAGTTCCGACACATTTTGACAATAGCAACGGAAAACCGACGACTTTCGAACACTTTTATCGTATGATATGAACAACTGATTGTGATAGTTTGGAGGTTTATGAATGCGATTGAAAAAAAGGAAACGAAAACTTAGAAAATGGGTAAAGGTGACCGGCACAATCCTTCTACTACTGTTAATTGGCGGCGGAATCTATGGATCCACTGTCTATAAATCTTTCAAAAATGCTGTTGCTGCGATGCATCAGCCGATGGAACGTGAAACATCTGAAAAACGTGAGGAACCCGTTTCGCTTAAGGAAAAAGATCCTTTTTCGGTTTTAATGCTTGGTGTGGACGAGCGAGAAGGAGACTCGGGCCGCTCTGACACCATGATTGTATTAACCGTTAATCCCAACAATAATTCCGTAAAAATGCTAAGCATTCCACGCGATACTCGAACTGAAATTATTGGAAAAGGGACGGAGGATAAAATTAACCACGCCTACGCCTTTGGAGGGATCCCCATGGCGCTGGATACCGTCGAAAACTTTCTGGATATACCAATTGACTATTATATAGAGGTTAATATGAAAGGCTTCACGGGGATGGTCGATGCCGTTGGCGGTATAACGGTCAATAATGACTTAGATTTCACCCAAGATGGATACCATTTTCCTGAAGGAGAATTGACGCTAAACGGTAAAAAAGCATTAAGCTATACAAGAATGAGAAAACAAGACCCTAGAGGCGACTTTGGCCGACAAATAAGACAGCGTCAAATTATTGAAGGGGTAATTAAAGAGGGAGCAAGTTTATCCAGCTTAACTAAGTTTTCCGGTATATTTGCCGTCCTTGGCAAAAATGTAAAAACAAACCTGACGTTTGATCAAATGGTAGCTATTCAAAAAGGTTATAAACATGTTGGATCATCCATTGAGCAAATGGAGATAGAAGAAGAAGGAACAAGAATCGATAACATTTATTATGGATTGGTTTCAGAAGAAGAAATCCAACGGGTTCAAAAGGAATTAAAGTCAGAACTAGAAATTAAGTAAATAAAAGCTGAATGGAGATTTTCTCCATTCAGCTTTTTTCAGAGTTACCATAATCGTAGCAAATGTAAATCTATAACGTTTCTAATACCGCTTCAAGCATCGTTCCATTTTTGGCATAATTCGTATGCCAAGAAAAAGCTTTTTCTAAAACATGAGGAGTTTGCCCGCCTCTTGTTAGTGCTTCCTGGTAATAGGCTCGTAGCTGATCGCGATACATTGGATGCGCACAATTCTCAATAATCTTCTCCACCCTTTCCCTTGGTGCCAATCCTCTTAGGTCAGCATATCCTTGTTCAGTGACGATCACATCAACATCGTGTTCAGTATGGTCTACATGAGAGACAAAAGGCACAATGCTTGAAATATTACCGGCTTTTGCAATGGATTTAGTGACAAAGATAGCTAGACGGGCATTTCTTGCAAAATCTCCAGAACCACCTATACCGTTCATCATTCTTGCACCCGAAACATGAGTGGAATTGATATTTCCGTAGATATCCAATTCTAAAGCCGTATTTATGGAGATTAATCCCAGGCGGCGAATGATTTCGGGATGATTCGAAATTTCCTGCGGGCGCATCATTAATTTATTACGATACTGTTCAAAATTGGAAAATACCTGCTGGTGTTTTGCTTCAGAAAGCGTGATGGAGCAACAAGAAGCAAAGCGTACTTTTCCAGCATCCATGAGATCAAACACCGCATCCTGTAACACCTCCGAATAGACTACCAAATCTTCAAACTCTGAATCTAACATTCCATGCAGGACAGCATTAGCCACCGAACCAATACCCGATTGTATTGGCGCTAGACGTTCTGTTAATCGGCCTGTCTTTACTTCTTTTCGAAGAAAATCTATTAAATGCTGTGCCATGATCTCCGTATCTTCATCTGGTGGAACAATTGTCGATGGGGAATCAAGTTGGTTTGTAAACACAATCCCCTTTACTTTTTCAACATCAATTGGAATGCCAATCATTCCAATTCGATCATCAGGTTTAACGAGCGGAATAGGAAGCCTTGATCCTTGTTTTCCAGGTTCATATAAATCGTGCAATCCTTCTAGCTGGGGAGATTGAGCCATATTGATCTCAATAATAATAGACTTGGCATTTAAGGCAAACGATAAGGAATTTCCAATCGAAGTGGTTGGAATCACCATTCCATCCTCCGTTACTGCAACCGCTTCCAAAATAGCGACATCTATATTCAGTACATCGGACCGAATCAACTCTGCTGTGTGGGACAAATGCTGATCAACAAATAAAAAGTCACCTTGATTGATTCCTCTTCTCATAGTGGCATCGGCTTGGAAAGGCAATCTTTTTCCTAAAATCCCCGCTTCAGCAAACAATTTATCAACATCCGACCCTAAGGAGGCTCCTGTATAGACATTGACTTTAAACCATTCATCATCCTTTACTCGGTTGACTAACGCCACTGGCACCGCTTTCACATCACCCGCTCGTGTAAACCCACTTAAACCCAACGTCATTCCGTTTTCAATCCAGGCAGCCGCTTCTTTAGCCGTAACCACTCGGTCTCTTAGACGAGAATCTCTTATTCGCTCCACATGTTTCTCCATAAACAAATCCCTCGCTTCGTAAATAAGTATTATCCTCATTTTACCTATTTACATCATCAAGATGGGAAATTATGGAGTACGATACGAAATATTCTGATAAAACAGCAAATTTAGGCTCCAAAGCAGAAGTATCTAGAATCCTAGAAGTTTTCGAAAATAACTAGAGTAGGACTGGCTAACAGGTACCCGCTCACCATTATCCATAGAGAGCAAAAAGGTCGAATGAGTATCAGGATGAATCTCTTTAATATGATTAACATTCACAATAAATGAGCGATGGCATCTAATAAAGGAATCCTTCGGAAGCAGATATTCAAATTCTTGAAGGGAGTATTTATGAGTGCCTGACACCACTTCTGAATAAACACTCGTCTTCTTATCTTTGGATTCTAAATAAACGACCTTTGAAAAAGGAATGGGAATCCAGCCATCCAATGTTTTCACGGTAACGACCGATTTCCCATCTGTTAAAGCAGGATATATCGCTGTTACACACCCCTCAAGCTGTCCATTATGTAAAAATGGCACCGCCATTCCATGATAAGGAACACCAAAAACATCCCGATTAATAAACTCAGAGACCTTTTGACCCGTCACCAATGCATTATGGGCAATCGTCCCTTCCTTTACAGGATCGCCAGGGCTAATTTTCAAATCAATTCGTTTACTTGGCCGATAGTAGATATATTCTTTTGTATTCGAAACCGCAATGGATATTTCATCTGAAAATAATTCACCGATGGTCTCTAGCAGTGATCCTATAGTTATTTCTTTCATACGATTAGCACCTCATTGATTATTATACTACTATCATGAACACCAAGTTGAACTGAATTGGATTTTTAAAAAAAAGTGACTCAAAAACTTGTTGTCCAAGTCTCTGAGTCACTTCTTTCCGTTATACATGGATTTGATGATGCAATGTCGTTCTAACTGCACCTGGTCCTTTGATCAGCTGCTTGAAGAATTCTTCTACTTTTTCCCCCAAGCCAACTTCATACAAATCGATACCAAAGATTCTTTGGTTGGAGAGAATGGGCCGTAAATGACTACCGACTGAATCAGCGTTACCAAATTCCACCTTTTGAAGATGTAACTGTAAATCTTCTAAAAGCGGATCCGGACTAATGTTCATTTCTTTTCCG
Organism: Neobacillus sp. KR4-4; assembly: GCF_042136325.1. Taxonomy (NCBI): domain Bacteria; kingdom Bacillati; phylum Bacillota; class Bacilli; order Caryophanales; family Bacillaceae; genus Neobacillus; species Neobacillus sp. KR4-4. Next base: position 27,866 of record NZ_JBHHJU010000007.1, on the reverse strand, counting down.
GCATCATTTACGCCCAACAGATAACGGCACCAAGCAGCAATCGTTAATGGGATAAATGATAAATCATTGACATCTAGGTCTTCTCTTTCTAGATATAATTTAATCGTTTCCCCAAAGCGAATTCCCAGCTTCTGTGATGTATCGGACGCAATTCGTTGTGGTGTGTCGGGAATATTAGGATTTGGAAAACGGACTTCAATGACTTCTTTTATAAATTCCATTGGATCAATAATTCCAGGGTCAGTGACAACTTTCATCCCTTCATCATAGCCGATTTTTTCTACTAATGCTTTTAAATCAGCATCCTTCATTTCATCCGCAATCGAGGTATACTCAAGTAAGCAGCCAAAGATTGCTAAGGCGGTATGAAGGGGATTTAAACAGGTACACACTTTCATTCGTTCGACAAGGTCGACCACTACTTGGTCGGTAAAGTAGACGCCTGCTTTTTCTAACGCCGGTCTTCCGTTTGGAAAACGGTCCTCAATTACGAGGTATTCAGATTCCTCCGTATTCACAAATGGAGCCACGAGCGACCCATTTTTTCTTTTTGGAATGAGTTCGGCACTGCCAAATCCTAGGTTTGTTAATTGTTCTTGTACGGTTACAGAAGGAAGCGGTGTAATTTTATCAATCATACTCCAAGGGAAGGTGATGTTCGATTCATCATTCAAATAATCGATAAAACCCTGCTCAACCACACCATTTTCCTTCCATATGGAAGCAACCGTCATAATAGCCTCTTTCAGCTTATCTCCATTATGGGAGAAATTATCTGTACTTACGAGTGCTAACGGTGCTTTTCCACCATTGTATCTGTCATGTAAAAGCGATGCCAGCAAAATCATCGTATGTTGACTCGGCTGATCCTGTCCCTGCTCGATTTCTTCACGAAGCGACGCTCGAATCTCCCCATTCATATCCTTTAAGTCATACCCTTTTTCGGTAATTGAAAGGGAAATGAATTGCAGGGATGGATGACTGGCCACTTCTTTTAAACGCTGCCATGAGGATGGACCGTTATAAGTAGCAATACTTTCAGCCACACTTGCGATTACTTCCATATCTAATGAGCCATCCGCTTTCATGACAACATCGAGGCTTAAATTATCATAAGGTTGATAGATTTTTTGAATCAAGGCATCATCGGAGGTGGAAGCTACAATGATCCCTTTATTGGTTTCATTCTGCTCAATCAAATGCTGCTGTAACACAGAATGGAACGCTCTAAAAAGATTTCCTCCGCCGAAATGTAACCAGATCGGTTCCTTTTTTGTTTCTTCCCAAACTTCTTCAAAATTAAAGGCGGGAGTCTTAATCCCGATCTTTTCAAATTGATCCTTATTGGTTTTTAGCTGGGATTTTTCTAGTAATAGCAATGCGGTTCCTCCTTCAAACTTCATTACGCCAACGGCACTTTTACAGACTTGAGTTGAAAATTAAAATATTCCAGTGCGTTGTTATAGGAGATATCCTGGACAAATTGCCCTAACCATTCTAAATCATTGGGGTATTCTCCATTTTCAACCCAATTACCGACAATATTACAAAGGATTCTTCTAAAGTATTCATGGCGGCTGTATGATAAAAAGCTGCGCGAATCGGTCAACATGCCGATAAATCGGGATAGTAAACCAAGATTACCAAGGATTTTCATTTGTGCAACCATGCCATCCATATGATCGTTAAACCACCAGGCCGAACCAAACTGTACTTTAGATGGGATTCCGCCTTCTTGGAAATTACCAGCCATCGCTGCCAGCACTTCATTATCTTTCGGATTCAAGCCATAGAGAATCGTTTTTGGAAGCTGCTGATCTTGATCAAGCTCATCCAACAATCGCGAGAGAGGAACAGCAATGGGCTCATCCCGGAAAGAGTCGACACCGACATTCGGCCCTATCGCACGGAACAGACGAGTGTTGGCACTTCTCAATGCTCCAATATGGTATTGCATAACCCAGCCGCGCTTGTGATAAGCCATACCAAGTCTTACAAGTAACTGCGTTAGAAATTGATTATTTTCCTTCAATGAGATCGGCTCGTTATTCAAAGCCTTTTGCACAATGGCATCGAGTTCTTGTTCCGTGGCTGTTTCATAGACAACGGTCTCGATACTGTGATCGGATAATTTACAGCCCATTTCCGCAAAATAATCCATTCGACTTTCTAACGCATTGATTAGCTGGGTGAAATCAGTAATCTCAATCCCAGTCAGTTTGCTTAGCTTGCCCACATAATCCGCCCATGGCTGCGTCTGTTGAATCGCCATGACAACGTCCGGTCGAAATGCCGGCAAAACCGTGGTTGAGAAATCCCTATCCGCTTGTAGTAATTTATGATACCGCAAATCATCAATTGGATCGTCAGTTGTTCCGATGAGCGCTACATTTGATTGCTCGATCAAACTTCTTGCTGAGAAATTTGGGCTCTGGATCTTCTCATTACAGGTTTCCCAAATTTCTTTGGCCGTCGACCCTTTTAAGACGGTATCGACATTAAAATATTGTTTCAACTCCAAATGAGTCCAATGATAGAGCGGGTTTCCCATCAATTTTTCAACAGTTTCAGCCCATTTGACAAATTTTTCGTAGTCCTCAGCATCCCCCGTAATGTAGTATTCTTCCACTCCATTGGCTCTCATCGCCCGCCATTTATAATGGTCGCCGCCCAGCCATAATTCGGTGATATTTTTATATCTTTTATTTTCATAGATTTCGCTTGGATCTAAGTGACAATGATAATCATAGATTGGCATTTTAGCAGCAAAGTCATGATAGAGCACTTTTGCTGTTTCTGATTGAAGCAAGAAATCTTTGTCCATAAATGCTTTCATTTGATTCGCCCCTCTTATTAATTCGCTTTTGTACGAGGATAGTCAGCTGGTGTGCGGCCGCCCCATAGCTTTTCATATTTATAACCTGTAAGTGCTTCGACCACTTCTTTTGTTTTTGGAGTAACCTTGTCTTTGCTGCCGTTGTTTTTCAAGCGGTTGATTTCATCTACAAGAATACCATGTGTTTCTTTATTTAATTTAAATGTAAAAGCAGTAATTAATGCAACAAGAAGTAGTCCAACCACCCCAATTAGCATGATACCTATGATTGTATGAACGGCACCTTCTGGTTGTGTTGTTGCTTTTTGAACAAAACCTCCAGCCTCCAAAATGGCCCCAACTAAGAAAGTCGCAAGTGCAACAGAAGACTTTCTAAAGAATGTCATAACAGATGCAAAGATCCCTTCGCGGCGTTGTTTCGTAATCATTTCGTCTACATCAGGAATAAATGGGAATACGTTCCAAGGTACGAATTCTAGCATACTTCTTCCAATTTGGTAGACAAATGAGATAATTCCTAACGTAATAATTAAGTTACTTGGATGGAAGTAATAGACAGCCCCGTATCCAAATACACAAAGGATCATCGTTGAATAAGAAATTTTTGCTAAATTAGCCGGCCCAATCTTGATCATTAAAAATCCATAAATAATCGCGCCAGGAAGTCCGATAATACTAAAGGAAAGCAAATTGGCCGCAACTTCTGACGTACTATGTAATGCATACACACAGTAAAAAACAAACACAGCGTTAAAGGCATCTTTAGCGGTCATCGAGCAAATATAGATAAGTAAATGTTTGCGAAAACTTTTTACTTTAAACGTAGAAGCAAAATCAACAAGCGTTTTGGAAATAACTTTTACATTTTCAGCAACACTCTTCTTCTCTTTCTTTTGTGTCGCAAATTGCGCCATCTCTTCTGGAGAAACCTCTCTTTCCCATGTGGAGCGGAAAGAAATATAAATACAAACTGCAAAGATGACAGCAAACAGGGCACCGTTAACCAAGAATGCCATCGGATTATCTTGTCCTAATACTCCAAATAATTGACCTGGAATAAAGGTGGCCAAAAATGTACCTGTACCTGATATAAACATTCTTGCCGTTGATAATTTCGTTCTCTTATTAAAATCTGTTGTCATTTCGGAAGGCAGTGTTTCCCAGGGGATTAAGATCATAGCGGCGATGATTTCAAAAGCTAAAAACGTCAGTAAGTAATAAAAATAGTTCATTCCGGTTACCCATAGCAACACGTATACAAGCATTAACGGGGCGCCCAACAGTAAGAAAAATCTGCGCCGTCCATATTTTCTACCCAATTTAAATTTAAAAAAGTTATCCGAAAAGCTTCCCATGAATAAACTGACGACGGCATCCACGATCCGGGCAATCGCGATAATGGATGCCGCTTGAACCGGTGACAAGCCAGCAAACGTGGTGAAGAAGAATAGCAGCCAAGCCCCAATAATGGTAAAGGCTCCTCCACCCATCATATCGGTTAAACCAAAGCCAATACTAGTTTTTAGCGAAATTTCCTTATTCTTTCTAGGCATGATAACGCCTCCCTATAATTATGAGAAATATAAAACAGAACCAGGTAAAACGCTTTCATCAGCAATATAAGAAAAGGAACGATTTCGGTCATGTTCCTTCCTTACTTCTTGATAGACAACGAAGCTTAAACCGTTTGCATTGTTTTCTTAGGAGCTGCTCCATTTTTCAATGACACATTTGTATCCCAAGCACCTTGTAAATACATGGCGCCTAACGCACGATCATATAGGCCATATCCTGGTCTGCATACTTCATCCCAAATATGTCTGCCATGGTCGGGGCGAATATACCCATCAAATCCATTTTCATAGAGGGCATTTATGATGCCTGTAATCGGTAAGGAACCATCTTCAACGCGGTGAGCGGATTCAATAAAACTGCCATCCTCAAAATGTTTTACATTGCGAATATGGGCAAAAGCGATCCGATCGGCGAAGGAGTTGACAATATCCACCAAATCATTCGCAAGATTTCCACCTAACGAACCAGAGCAGAAAGTTAACCCATTGGCTGGACTATCCACTGCACGTAACAGCCGCCCAATATCCTCTTTGTTTTTGACAATCCGTGGTAAACCAAAGATAGAGAATGGCGGATCATCCGGATGAATGGCCATCTTAATTCCACATTCTTCTGCCACCGGACATACTTCCTTCAAGAAGTAAGTTAAGTTTTCTAATAAATCCACTTCAGTAATATCCTTATATAAATCAAAGAGACGCTGTAAATCTGTTAATCTTTCAGGCTCCCAACCTGGAAGGGTGAAGTCTTTTTGGTTTTCTTCCATATTCTTTACGACTTGTTCTGGTGTTAATGCGAGAACTTTTTGGGCATCGAAGAATAAGGCGGTGCTTCCATCTTCCATCTCTTTAAATAAGTCGGTCCGGAACCAATCAAAGACTGGCATAAAGTTATAGCATACGACCTTCACACCGAATTGGCTTAAATTTTTCAAGGTTTGTTTATACGTCTGAATATAGTGGTCTCTTGTAGGCAAACCAAGTTTAATATCTTCATGAATATTAACACTCTCAACCACTTCGGTATTGAATTCGTACTCTTTTGCTTGTTTTACTACTTCTTCAATTCTTTCAACCGGCCAAACCTCTCCGACGGGCACATCATGCAGCGCCCAAACGACCCCTTTGATTCCTGGAATCTGGCGGATTTGTTTTAACGTAATGGAGTCATTGCCCTCTCCGTACCAACGAAATGTCATTTGCATGTTGTTCTCTCCCTTGTGAGCGCTTTCCCGCTTCTCAAAAAATAAATATGATCTCTATTCCTGTGTATAAAAATATTCTGGGAATGCTTGAAGTAAAATGTCTTTCTCCGATAACATCAGTCGCAAATGTTCCTTCATCAGCGCTTCTGCTTTTTCTTTATTTTTTTCTGAAATGGCCTGATAAATTTCTTTGTGATGTGACAGTAATAAATCCCAGTCCAAATTTTTTGTATCGATGATTCGTAACATTCTAAACCGATTGAGATGACCGGCCATGTTTTGAATCATTCGCCAGGTGCGTTCTTTTCCACAAGCGATAAATAGCTCCTTATGGAAATTTTCATCCAAATTGGTAAATTTTTCGATTTGTTGTTTCTCTATATGATTACTTACAAGATGCTCTTGCATTTTCAAGTTGACTTCTAAATTAAAAGCCGATTCTTCCGAAACGTGTTCACAGCATAATCCGACAATATTTGTCTCAATGACCTCGCGAACAAATCGTGCCTCTTCGGCAAGCTCCAAATTAATTAGCGAGACGAAGGTACCGCTTTGCGGGATGATGGTTAACAATTCTTCCTGGGCTAATTTTAAAAAGGCTTCTCTGATCGGCGTCCGACTGACATTCAATCGGTCCGATATCGTCTTTTCAGAGATTTTTGTACCAGGAATTAATTTTAATCTTAATATTTCTGCTTTTATTTCTTCATACGCAAATTCTTTTGCATTTACGGTGTTGTTTGCCATTCGTTATCCTCTTCTCTTTTCTATACTGCACATAGTATATCAAATGAGAATTATAAGATGTACCTCCTTTTCAGGTATTACCGACATATTAATATACTAATATGGTAGTTATGAGCTCATTATAAAGCGCTCTCTATTTTTTTGCAAGCGTTTTCTGTTGTTATTCAATGGAGCGGCAACTTTTGCAAATGATTTAGATTGGTAGATTTCGTTAATTTAGTACGGTGCGGTGCGGCGCGGCCCCTATTCGTTACCGTCTACCACCTTTTATTACTTGGGCGGGCACAATTATCAGCTATTCGTTACCGTCTACCACCTTTTATTACTTGAACGGGCACAATTATCGGCTATTCATTACCGTTTACCACCTTTTTTAACATAGACGGGCACAATTAACTCTTATTGGTTAACATTTACAATCTATTATTCATAAATTCTCCTCCAAATTTTAGTCACAAGAATATTCTACGGTGATGACAAAATGTTAAAATAAAATAGCAGAAATTTACATCACACTATAATGAGTGACCACACTAGTACTGAAACTTACCATCTATCAAAATCGTTATAAACAGTAAAACTTGAAAGGGATTGTGGGGATTCGGATGAAGACGAAAAATAAGCTGGTGCGGATGTCGAAGGTCCTTTCTTTAGCCTTTAGCATTTTCTTGCAAATTTATTGGTATAAGATCCGCAGAAAACCGAAAGCGGAGTGGGAAAAACTCTGGGGGACCATCGGAGAACGGTTTCGCCAGACTCTATTTGATTTAGAAGGCTTGCTCATCAAACTGGGACAAATCCTCAGCACGCGTGCCGATTTGCTGCCACCTGCCTTTATCAGTCAAATCGAAGACATGACAGATAAAGTCCCCCCTTCGGATTGGAGCGAGATTCAGGAAATATTAGAAAAAGAATGGGGACACTTGTATCAGCAGCATTTTCAATCAATAGAAAAAACAGCGATTGCTTCGGCATCAATTGGAGAAGTGTATAAGGGCATGCTCCACGATGGAACCGAAGTCGCCATTAAAGTGAAACGCCCGTATATTGATTCCATTGTCGACACCGACTTTCGTATATTAAGTATTGTCATGTGGTTTGTGAACCACCTAGTCCCTCTTCCAAAGGGTTTTATGAATTTTAAAGTTCTTTTTAAAGAAGTAAAGCAAGTGATTGAACGCGAACTGGACTATTCCCAAGAACTGATCACCATCCTGAGCTTTAAAGAGCGGTTTAAGGAGATGGATACGGTCCATATTCCATCGGTGTATGCCGAGTTGAGTACCGTAAATGTGCTGGTCATGGAATGGGTTGAAGGATTACGACTGACCAATAACGAGGCCATCGACCAATTACCCGTAAGTCGTCAGGAACTGGCGCAACGGCTGATGAAAGTATTCCTGCCACAATGGATGGAGCCCGGCCCCTTCCATGCCGACCCCCATCCCGGAAATGTGCTTGTCTCAAAGGAAGGGAAAATCATTTTACTAGACTTTGGAATGGTTGGAGAACTTTCCAAAAAGGATGCCGGTTATTTTCAAGGTCTAATTGAAAGCTTTCTCGCTAAAAACTACCCGAAGGCCGTCGATTGCTTGTTTCATTTAGGCGTTTTGCTCCCTGAAGCAGAATCAAGAACAATCGAGCGAATTTTAGCGGAATTTATCACCTTTCAGCCGGCCCAATTAAAAGAAATGGACCTGCTCGCTTTTAAGATGGAAATTAATGATATGATTCAAGCGCTCCCCATTCAAATACCAACCAGATTTGTCTTTTTAGGCCGTTCCGTTGTCACGATTGAAGGAATAATCCGTAACTTAGCGCCAGAGGCAGAGATCTTAGAGTTAGGAAAACCTGTGTTTATGGAGTGGTTAAACAAGCAAGGGAATAATAAATGGCTGTTCGTCTGGCAATGGCTCCAATCACAGCCAATCTTCAAAATCTTTCACTCCATAACCGAATTCCTGAATGCCCCGCAAAAATTGGAGCAGTTAAAGGAAGTCGAACAGCGGAGGCAATTCCAATTCACCATCTATGAAAATACGAAAAAGCAATTATTCCAGTTAACCCTCTTCGGGATGACAGGCATAGCCGCCGGACTCTATACCTCATACGACCTCATCTGGCAGCTGTCCGCAGGAGTCGCTGCGGTCTCGCTTACAGGGTATATCGTTTGCAGTTATAAATTGAAGAAATGGATGAAATATATGCATGAGAAACGGAGAGTTTAAATTTAGGGGAGACCACAGGGAAGGTTCTGGCGGCCCTAGCAACTTCAAATCTCCAATCATCATCTTCGCCACCTACTATACAAAACCGATATGGCATGTCAATTGGGTTTACTTTGAATCGCTTAACTAACTTCAATATTATTATTGTTCATAGCAATCAGTTGATACCCAGTATTTTAGAAAAATGAAGGGAATATCCTTGTGAAGATTTATTAGAAATTATTTGCATTTTTAATATGGTTCAAAAAGGGGAAATTATTAATGCAACATCTATAAAGGAGGGTACTAATGGTCAAAATAAAACTTATGCTAATAGGCTTTCTTTTACTCCCATTTCTATTCAGTGCTCCCTCTGCTCAAGCAGCTCCGTCTGAAAATGAAATAAAACAGTATTTAGCCGATATAGGATGGACGAAACAAGAATTTCTGGAGTATATTGATTACTACGAAATTCCTTTAGATGAATATACAATGACAGGCCTAAAAGAACTCCTGGGTCCGCCCATTAACTCGAAAAATTATCAGGATTTACTAATCAAATATGGTCTAACTGAAAAAGAACTAAATGACTTAATGGACCATTTTGGAGACTCGGTAAAAGAATATAAGTTTATCAACGATTTGGATTCAACAGTTGAATTTTATATTAGTGCCGATAAAAGTATGGCGGAAGTAGAAAAAGCATTATCGGATACGGGCATAACAGAAGAAGAAGCAGAGAGATTTTTCAACTATTTAGCGGAAGTGGAAGAAAAAAATAAAGACCAACTAGACCAAATGACAACAAACGATACACTGTGGGAACATTTAATGACTGTAGAAGATCCTTCCCAACTAAGCGATGAAGACCTTGATGAGATGGTTCGTTTATTAGAGCAAACTATTGCCCTGTATGAAGTTAAAGTGAACTTTAAAGCTGACGGTAAGGCTGTAACTTTAAAGGATTTACTAAAAATGAAAGAACCTCCAGGCACTTTATATGGCAGTATCTATAGTACTTCAGGGGAACTGCTCATCGATTTTAACATCCCTAGAGAGTATTTTGAATCGATGGAAGCTATTGTAGATGGGGAAGACATGATTCATTTAGGTGAGATTTCAGATGATTATGTAGACCATATGCATGAAGAGAAATATGAAGATGCTCGAAAGGGTTTAAAATAATTATTTTAGAATGAACATAAAGCCTTTCTCATTAAAAGTGAGAACGGCTTTATTTTTATTTTTTACTATTTGTGTGCTTTAAAGAACAGTGCAAATAGGCATCTTTTGTAACGCACTTAAATCTTTTCTATTTCAATTAGCCCAAGGATAAATATAATAATAGAGAGCAAGACTTCGATGATAGGAGAGTGGGTTTGTTTTATGTCAATTGGAAAAGTGATTTATTATCATCGCAGGAAGCAGAATAAGACGCAGGAACAGCTTTGCCAAGGCATTTGCTCGGTGACGCACTTAAGTAAAATTGAAAACAATGTCAAAGAAGCCAATCCGAAAACCCTGCAAATGTTATGTGACAGATTATCGATTTCACTAGAAGATGAGAGCAAAAAAAGCCAGAAATTGCGGCAGAAGCTAGATATATTTTACGAGACGATGGAAAGGCACCATCAAGAGAAAGCAACCATTCTTTATCAAGAATTACTGCAAGAAAAAGAATATATCCAATGTACAGACATGATTTATTTATACGAATTATATAAGCTGCGCTATTTTTTGCTATTAAATGACTTTTCAACCTTTGAAAAGTCTTCAGCAGGCATTCATCGCTATGTGTCAAAATTTTCTCCCTTTGAAGAGTATGTCTGGAATCTACTTCAGGGCATTTATTATGGAAAAATGGAACAATTTCCGCAGGCTTTCCTCTATCTTTCCCGTGTCGAAGAGCAGGCAGAGCAATATGAAACCAAGATTACAGAATACTATTATTTTCGGTCGGCCTTGCACGGACATTTATGCCACTATTCTTTATCGATTCATTATGCTTACAAGGCCCTGCGTGTTTTTCAAAATACCAACAACTTTTTGCGGATTGTTTATGTCAAAATGATACTAGCCGTTAATTTTATCCACATCGGTGAATTTGAAAAAGGCAAAGAAATACTGGAGCAAATTTTATCTGATGCGGACATCCTCCAAGAAAGAGAGACAAAAGAGCTTTCCTTACATAATCTCGGATTTTTGTATTACAGACAAGGGAGAATGGCAGAATCTCTAGACTATTACTTTCAAGCGCTCCATCACAAAGAAAAAAATTCAGCTTCTTACTATATTACAATCTCCTCTCTGTCTGAGGCGTTGATTGCGGATGGTCAAAACGAAAAAGCGATGGAAATTTTAAAGGGGGCGTTAGAATCAATTCAAGATCAAAAATCCCCACGTTATATTGAGTTAAAAGTCCTCTATTTGGAGGCAGCTGGTTCCCAAAAAGCGCTGATTACCTATTTAATTAACCAGGGACTGTCCATTATTGAAAATCATTTGTCCACAAATCGTGGAAGTAAATATCTCCAGCTCATTGCTTCTTACTATGAAGAAAAACAGGATTACGCCTCGGCCAATCATTATCTTCATATTGCCAACCAGCACCTGAAGAATCAACTATTCCATATTGGGTCACCCGTTGAATTAAAAACTGCGAATGTACGATAGATTTACACGACAATTGCCTCGCCGCAATTGTCTTTTTTTGTCGAGTTGATCAAATTGTCCCAAGTTGATGGCTTCATTTTGCTAGAATTTACACCCCTTTCCTTTAAAAATAACATCGACATTCCACTCCCATCCCCCTTTAAAAATCAGAATTTTCCCGATAAACAGTCTAGTAAATCCACTCTATACTTTTTAACTAGAAAGACCTTTAAAAGCCCAACACCCATTTTTAAAGGAGGATTGTGAAATCTAGTAAACAAAAATTTTTTAGTAGAGGAGAAAATGAATCATGAGAAAGCCAACGTTTAAGAAGTATTTTGCGGCGATGATGACGACGGCCCTATTAGCCGTTCCAACGATTCAGGCGTTTGCCGATGATCCGCCCAAGAGTCCCTTACATACGACAACTTCGGATGTACAGGCCTTGAATGTGTTAGCAAATAAGGACAAACATGTGATTACGCTGATTACCGGTGATGTGGTCACGGTGACAGGACTGGCAGATGGAAAAAGTGTCATTAGTGTGGAACCGGCTGATCCTGCACAAAGCGGAGCGCGGATCCTCACCATTGCCAAGGATACATATGTAATCCCAGATCAGGCGATGCCCTATTTAGCTTCCGGCTTTTTAGATAAAGATTTATTTAACGTCACATCCCTTATTTCAGACGGGTATGACGATGCCAGCCAGACGACATTGCCTGTCATCGTTCAATACGCACCATCGAAAACGAAATCATCTGCCTCCAAACCTGCTCCGAAAGGTTCAAAGAAAACGCATGAACTGGAGAGCATTCACGGGGCAGCACTCTCTACTAATAAAAAAGAAGCAAAGAAGTTCTGGCAAGATATTACGAAGAATACTCAGCCGTCTAAAACTTCAAAGGCGGTGCTGGCCCCAGGCATTGAGAAAATCTGGCTCGATGGGAAAGTGGAAGCCACACTCGCACAAAGTGTTCCACAGATTGGGGCACCTGCGGCCTGGAATGCGGGGTACGATGGCAAAGGCGTTAAAGTCGCTGTCCTTGACACCGGTATTGATTCAGAGCATCCCGATGTAGCAGGCCAGTTGGAAGAAGCCGTGAGTTTCGTTCCTGGTGAAGATGCGCTCGACCATCATGCACATGGTACCCATGTTGCTTCTACTGTACTTGGAACAGGAGCAGCTTCCGGAGGTCTCAACAAAGGGGTCGCACCAGGAGCCAGTCTCCTCGTAGGGAAAGTGCTTAATAATGATGGCTTCGGTCAGGATTCTTGGATTATCGATGGAATGGAATGGGCTGCACACAAAGCCAAGATTGTCAGCATGAGTTTGGGAAGCAGTGAGTCAAGTGATGGCACGGACCCGATGGCTCAAGCTGTCAATAACCTAAGTGCAGAAACAGGTTCCCTGTTTGTTATTGCGGCCGGGAACACGGGTGCTGAAGGCATTGGCTCACCAGGTGCGGCAGATTCTGCCCTTACAGTCGGTGCGGTTGATAAATCTGATCAACTTGCATGGTTCTCCTCTAAGGGACCGCGTTTTGGCAGTTCAGGATTAAAGCCTGATCTTACCGCCCCTGGTGTAGGGATTAAAGCGGCACGTTCCCAATATGCTTCACAAGGCAGCGGCGATTATTTGACGATGGACGGTACGTCAATGGCCACGCCACATGTGGCTGGAGCAGCAGCGATTCTCTCCCAGCGTCATCCTGATTGGACTGGTGCTGAATTGAAAGATGCTCTAATGAGTACAACCAAAAAACTCGACGATATTAAACCATTTGAGGGTGGAACTGGACGCCTTGACGTGGCGGTAGCCACATTGGGCACTGTTCGTGCAACAGGATCATTGGATTTTGGCTTCTTTGATTGGCCGCATGAAGGGGATGCCCCTGTAGAGAAGACGATTACGTATACGAATGATGGCGATCAGGAAGTAACTCTGGACCTGTCAGCAGACTTTACAGATGGCAGTGGTTCAGATACCCCTGCTGGATTGCTAAAGCTTTCAACAGATAAAGTGACCGTTCCAGCTCATGGGAATACGAAAGTAACTGTAACCGTTGACCCGCAGTTTGGCGCTCTTGGTGCTCGTTATCAAGGACAGATCTCTGCTAATTTAGATGGCAAAACCGTAGCGCATACCGCGTTAGGGATGATAAAAGAAGAGGAAAAATATCCTCTAACCATTAAAGCAATTGACCGAGATGGGTCCCCCGCCCTTGCTTACATTAACGTCCTTGGTCCAGATGGTGATCCGCAGTTTATAGCTGTCGACGGAACAAAGGAATTACGACTGGTGCCTGACACCTATTCCGTGATGTCCTTGATGGATGTCGATGCTGATACGGATCACGCCGGAGTGGCATTGGTCGGTGACCCTGAAGTTAAGCTAGATGGACCTAAAACCGTGGAGCTCGATGCCCGGAAGGCTAATGAAATCACAGCAAAAGTTCCAAAAGAGAATGAAGCTAATTTTAGAAAAATGGAGTATTACCGTACGATTAACGGAAACCCGGTCAATGACATCTACCTTATGCCGGTGTGGATTGATAAAATGTACGCTGCTCCAACGAAGGCTGTAAAAGATGGCGAATTCACAATGAACACACGCTGGAGACTAACAGAACCAGTATTGACCATTAACTTCCGCGGCCAAGAATTGGATGATATCCCTCAGGCAGGAAGCACACTTCTAAATGGTAAATACAATCTGGATGCCGTTTATGCTGGCAAAGGTACACCAGAAGATTACACTGGTCTGAATGTGAAGGATAAAGCAGTGATCGTGGAACGCAGTAACGACGTATCAGGTGCGCAACGTGCCACAGCAGCGACTGCGGCAGGTGCGAAACTGTTAATTACCGTAAACGATGGTCCTAAAGAATTGAGTGAATGGTCCGGAACGGAAAATTATGAAGATGTTCCAATCGCAGTTGCAGCAATTAGCGGAACAGAAGGTGCAGAGTTGATTAAGGCTGCTCGTTCTGGAAATGCGAAACTTAACGTTAACGGAAATCCTGATAGTGACTACGTGTATGATTTGATCGACAATCACGATCATGCCATTCCAAAAGATGTAACCTATGCACCTAAGCCTAAGGATCTTGTAAAAATTAATACCCAGTATAAATCAGACCGCGAAGCACCAGGCGGGGAGTTCCGCTGGGATATCCCGGCATATCGCCCAAATGGAGTAGGCTACCAAATGAAGCTATCGCTTCCATCGGTACGAACCGAATGGGTATCGGCTCAGGAAGGTACATCCTGGTACCATCAGGCAAGCGTGCTTGATGCAGAATGGGAAGTACGTCAGCCAGTGGCAAAATACAAACCTGGCCAGAATTTAGAGGAAGAATGGTTTGCCCCAGTGGTTCGGCCGCGCTTGGGCACTGGTTTCTGGGTACCATATCGTACAAATAACAGCTTTACATTCAATATCCCTGCATTTGCTGATTCTGGCTTAGGACACACAGGAGCAGACACAGAGTACCCGGGACCACAAACACTTAAGTTTTATCAGGGTGATACGCTTGTGAAGGAAGCAAAAGGACAGGCGCTATACTCCTTTATACAGCACCCGGCTGAAAAAACTCAGTACCGATTAGTGAGTGATGTTTCCCGCGATCCGGAACGTTGGAATACTTCCGTTCGTACCCATACCGAGTGGACATTCTGGTCTAAGCAGCAAGAAGAATGGAAGACAGAATTACCTCTGCTTTCGCTAGACTATAAGGTCGATACTGACATGAACGGGGATTCGAAGGCTGGCCGCACCATTCAACTCGGCTTGAATGCAGTTCAGGTCCCTGGTGCACCAGAGAACGGCAAAGTGGATGGTGCTACTCTAGAAGTTTCTTATGATGAAGGCCAAACTTGGAAAAAGGTAGATTTGGTTCGTGATGCTAATGGCTGGACAGCCCAAGTTACACATCCAAAAACACCTGGAAGCTATGTCTCCCTTCGAGCCAGCGCCTGGGATAATGCAGGTAACACCATCAGTCAGGAAATTATTAAGGCTTATGGGTTAAAGTAATATATTTAAAAGGCGTCCTATGAATTTTGATTAGGATGCCTTTTTATTTGAGGATTTGATTTGTCATGATCTTATGGACTAAGAGTAGCAGGAAATAGTCGAAATATGCGGGATTATTTCGCAGGAAATATTCTATATTTCCTCATAATTAGAGGGGTTCAGTTGAAATCCGTCCTATTTCGCCAAATATTTTCAAAAATACACAAATTATTCATCAATTCAGCATATAACCACTTGTATTTTAATATTTTCTTTGATTATATTATTATGGGAATATTTCACCTTGACGAAATTTTAAAATATTTCATTTATCCTAGCATAGGTGGGTATCAACTATGGTATTTGACGGCATCATCATTTCATTTTTAGTAGGCTTTCTTCGAAAAGGGAATTTACGAGCACTTGGGAAATTGAAGCTGAAGTGGGGATGGATATTTCCTTTACTATTAGTTGTTGAATTAACCGTGTTTATGTTTCAAAACGATAGTAAATTCCTTGGACAGATCAGTGGATCTATCTATATAGTAGTTTATGTACTCGGACTATTATTTTTATATATGAACCGTAAAAACCGAGGGTTTATTCTTATTTTATTTGGAGTATTTCTCAACTTTCTAGTCATGGTAATCAACGGTGGAAGAATGCCGGTATCAGTAGAGGCTGCTACCGTTTTGGATCCAGTGTACATCGAAACCCTAAAAGATAGCTTATATGCAAAACATACAATGCTAACATCTTCAACTCACCTCGGATTTTTGGGGGATGTTATTCCAATCTCTGCCCCTTATCCACGAACCCAAATCATCAGTATTGGTGATATAATTATGAATATTGGAATCTTCTTTTTCATTCAGTATCTAATGGTTCATCATCCAATCTCAAAAAAGCGGTTGCTTCACCTCCTCTCCTTGAAGGAGGTGAAAAAAGATGAAAAATGGACAAAAAAAAGGCATTAAATTAACTGGGATTCTATACAATGCAATCATTATCGGTTCAATTATTATTGCTTTAACTTCTGGATATAAATTAGTTTAAGTGTAGAATGATAGGAGAAGTAATTTCTTTATTACTTCTCCTAAATTTATTTACGAGAGTGATGAGTATGCGTATTATTAAGACACCTGCAAATACATATCTTTTCTTCATTTCAGCTTTAGGCATTTTATTTTTCACCTTCTTAAATAAAATCCCACAATACTCTCAAATGGACTGGATTATTATTTTTGCTTTTTCCAGTTCCATTTTATTGCTTAATTACTACACTATACTGATTCCTCCAAAGGGTAATTCCCTTTCAATGGATTCTTCTATTTATCTAGCAAGTCTTTTTTTGTATGGATTAGATACTACATTACTTGTTTTATTTATACATTCCATTATATTTACACTAGTACAGCGTAATATTGCCTGGTGGAAACATCTGTTTAACTTCTCTGTTTATTCTTTAATGATCAATTGTGCCTATTATGTTTTTATATTTACAAATGGCATTACTGGACCTATCAGTGTCAATAACAGCCTTCCCTATTTATTTTCTTTTTGCACCTATTTTGCATTGAATCTACTATTGGTTGGTTTGTTTTTCATCTTGGCAGGATCTGAGAACATAGTAGCCTTTTTCAAAGAAATTATTAAAGAAACAGCTGCCACATATATAATTACACTTGTGCTTTCATTAGTCCTAGTCATTTTAATGAAACCCGACGAATTATTCGGTCTATCTCTTTTCACCTGTATTGCCTTTTTATTGTCATTAGCCTTTAAACAGTACTTTAATTTATATAAAGAAATTTCCGAGAAAGCCAACAAAGACTTCCTCACAGGCTTAAACAACCACGGATACTTTAAAGAAATTTTGGAAAAAGAAGTAACAGCTGCGAAGGAAAATGATCAGCCACTGTGTGTGGTCATCATGGATATTGATGATTTTAAAAAGTACAACGATCTGTACGGTCATATTCAAGGGGATCATTTGCTCCAAGAATTTGGCACCCTTTTGAAGGCCAGTTCAGATGTAGCAAACTATATCGTTGCCCGCTATGGCGGAGAAGAGTTTTCAATCATCATGCCCAATACCGATCGAAAGACTGCTTATTCGTTCATGAATGAATTGCGGAAGAAAGTAAATGACACCTACTATAAAGGGGTGGAAAGTCTCCCTTACGGCTGCTTGTCCTTTTCGTCCGGGATTGCTGAATGTGAAAAAGAAACCTACAGCATTTCTGAACTTCTTAACAAAGCCGACCAAGCAATGTATGCAGCGAAAAACCAAGGAAAAAATCTAGTCCAAATTTACAATGGACATTCAGAATATTCCGTACAACGCTCACTTTCGCTTGAAAAAGAGCTAGAGGAAGCAGAATATCAATTAAAAATCTTTCTTTCCAAGGATGTTTATACCTATCGCCATAGCAAGCGCGTCTACCAATATGCGGTCGACTTCTCACGAGTACTGAATCTAAGCGTGGATGAACGCAAAACACTGATTCTCGGAGCGCTTATCCATGACATTGGAAAAATTGAAATTCCGCGTGAAATATTAAATAAAAAAGGCAGTCTCGACTCGCAAGAATGGGAAACCATGAAAAAACACGTTACCTATGGAAAAGATATCATTTCAACCAATAAAAAATTAGAAGATTTGATTCCACTCGTTGAACTCCATCACGAACGTTTTGATGGAAACGGCTACCCATATGGGCTAATCGGAAAATCGATCCCAAAACTAGCAAGAATTCTCTGCGTGATCGATTCCTTTGATGCCATGACAACAGAGCGGCCCTATCAAAAAACAAAAACCTTTCAAGAAGCAATCGCCGAGTTGCGCCGCTGCTCTGGCAAACAATTTGACCCCCAATTTATCGAACCATTCATTGCAATGATTACGGAATTCGATAACTCATGGGATGAACAGCAGAAAGAGGTTGCCGCAAGTATCGAGAATTAAGAAATGGACCTAAGCCAGGCTGTATGCCTGGTTTTTATCTTAATCCGTCCAACCCCTTGTGGTATGATGGAATAAAATTTATGAAGGAGTTAACCGCCATGATTCAATATGAATGCCTCCACCACGTGAGCCTATCCGTGACCAATTTAGAACAGGCCAAGCATTTTTATAGCAATATCCTCTGTTTAAAAGAAATCCAGCGCCCGAATTTTGATTTCCCTGGTGCTTGGTACGATATCGAAGGACAACAGCTCCATCTCATCGTCGATCCTGCCTCCCAAACCCTTCGCCAAGATAAGCGCCTAAGCAGCCGTGAAGGTCATTTTGCCCTTCGGGTGAAAGATTACAATGCTGCGTTGAATTGGTTGAAAAGTAAGGATGTTGAACTATTAGAGAAACCTAAGGGCATGAGTGGCTTTGCCCAGATTTTCTGTGCCGACCCAGATGGAAATCTCATTGAACTAAACGTTGACCAAGCAGACCTTTAGTAAAGCCAAAAGGGAGAAGTGCGTATACACTTCTCCCCTTATTATTCATTGTAGATTTTTGAGTAGTTATGAGAATTCATAGGCGGAGAATTTCCGGCTAATGGATATAGACAGGGCTTAAGAAGCAATATAAGGGAAGATATTCCGATTAACTCCTCAAAAAAAGACAATATCCAAAGATTTCGATAGTTTAGACGGAAAAACTTCCTTTATTATTAAGGAAATATGGGTATTTCCCAAAATAAACGGAATTTTTCCGTTTATTTTCAAACACAGTGGAATCCATATAACAGAGCCTATTCAATAAAAGTCATGATCCCCCAAGCAACAATAAGTAACGAAAGCAGATAGCCGAAATCTTTCACTGCTAGTTTAGTTGTTTGGTAATAGGTTCTGTCCCTTGTACCCGTAAACCCACGCGCCTCCATGGCAATCGCTATTCGTTCTGATTTTCGTATGCCCTGAGTAAACAGTGGCAAAGCATACCTCATAAACGCTTTCCAATTATTTCTTTGCCGGTAACCTCTCACTTTATGTGCCGTCTTCATTTGGTTTAGTTCCGATTGAAACAACGGGATAAAGCGGAACCCCGCTAATAGTCCATACGCCCATTTTGGTGAAAGTTTACATTGATGAATTAAACTCATGATGAACAACGTGATGTCGGTGGTGGAGGTGAATAATAAACCATACGTGACAAACGCTAACATCCGTAAGGCGATGGTTAAGCCATGATTTACACTCTCCACCGTAATATGGAACCAGGCCCCTTTCCAAATCGTTTCTTCTCCTTCTCCAAAAGCAGCGATCATCCAAAATACAAGAATGAAAAAACCTAAATAAGGCAAAAGCCTTTTGATAAGATACGTCATTCTCCATCCGCCTAAAAAAATGCCAATCAATAGCGCAAGAAACCAAATCAAAAAAGTCACCGTTGGATTGGAGATGGCCATTAAAAGAAACATCACGATCAAATGAGCGAACAACTTACAAGCAGGATTGAGTGCAGCTAGGAATGAATCATTCGCCTTCATACCAAAACACCCTCCCTTCTTGCATGCATCAACTGGTAATGGAGTGGTGGAATCAACGCACTTTCACAGTAATAACTTGGCTCTGAAAATAAACCATAGGGCGTTCCTTGATAGGATACTCGTCCCTTATTGAATAGAAGGACTTGATCAGAAAAACGATCGACCACATCCATATCATGGGTTACCATCACAATGGTTGTTCCCTGTTCCTGTCTCTCTTTGAGACGTTTAATAAGCTCTCTCGCTGTTTTTTCATCCTGACCAAAGGTTGGTTCATCAAGCAATAGCAAAGCTTGATCGAACAATAACATTGTCGCCACACTTAACCGCCGTTTTTGTCCTAAACTCAGGGTAAAAGGGTGCGTATCCTGGTATGGCGCCAATCCAAACTCCTCTAACAATCGATTGGTTTTCGAGCGAACCTGCTCCTCCGGCCAATTTCGCTGCCGGCCGCCAAAAGCCACTTCGTCAAAAACCGTATCGGTAATGAATTGATGTTCGGGATTTTGGAAAACAAAGCCTGCCTGCTCAAATAATTCTCGGTCTGTCCATTTTTTTAGTTCCTCACCTTGAAAGTAAATTCTCCCTTTTTGAATCGGCTCCAACCGGATCAGACTTTTTAAAAAGGTGCTTTTCCCACTCCCATTTTCTCCGACAATGGAAATCCATTCCCCTCTATGGATTTTCACCTCTATATCACTGATGACGGTCTTCTTCCCATAGCCAATTTCAACATGTTCGGTGCGGAGTAAACAATCGCCTTGTACGAGCGGTTTCGTTTTTACTCCATTTTTAAGTTTGATAGATAGAGGGTGCGAGGGATCTTGAACGATCTCCTCCCATTTGTGAGGAAACAACTTAGGACGCCAAATCCCCGCATCTTTCATTTGTTGATTAAATTGGAGCAGCATCTCTTTTGGTTCCCCATCCCCAATAATCTTTCCATGCTCATCAAGGATAATGACTCGGTCCATCCATTCGATGCAGCCGTCAAGGACATGTTCGACAAAGACCATCGTATGGTTGGTTTTTTCGGCTAAATGTCTCAATAAACCAAAGATCTCATTCCGGCCAGCAGGGTCGAGTTGAGCGGTTGGTTCATCAAAGAAGAGGACGTCTGGTTCTAATGCAAGCAAACACGCTAACGCCAATCGTTGTTTCATCCCTCCTGAGAGCATTTCAATCGGTGTTTTCTTATCTACCATCAGCCCTACTTTTTCCATCAAATCCGAGATCATTTGATCCATTTCGTTACGAGGAATCGAACGGTTTTCCAGACTAAAGGCAATTTCTTCATCGACACGCAGCATACAAAACTGGGAATCAGGATCTTGAAACATCACTCCTGCATTTTTCCGGATGCATACTTCACCGCTGACCTCTGCGTCCAAATGCTCAGGGATAATCCCAGCAAGAGCAGAAATCAATGTAGATTTCCCACTCCCACTAGGTCCAAGGATTAATACCTTCTCCCCTTGATGGATGGACAAGGTAATATGATTGAGTATTTTTTCAGAGCGGTTATAAAAACGAATCGAAAGATCTTTACAACCCAGAAACATTGACATTGTCCTTTTTTCTTTTTTCCTTCATCAACTCATATTGCTCTAACACCCCTGTATTTGCGAGGGCATCCACGACAACTTTCGCTAGCCAGCCGCCAAGAATCATGCCGCTGATGACATGAATTCCTAGTGTCATCAAAAAGACTTCCAGTGTGTAATAACCGAAACCGTTGGCGATTATGTTATAAAGCATTCCAAATACGGCAGCTAGAGCACCTGATAGCATTAAAGTAAAAAGGTTATACCGTTTATATCCGAATAGGGCGAAGGCAATTTCTGAACCAATCCCTTGAAAAACACCTACTAACAGGGCCGACAGACCAAAATGACTTCCTGTTAATAACTCGACGGCAGCCGCTGCTACCTCTGCAATAAATGCTGCTCCCGGTTTTCTGATAATATACGCGACGATTGGACTGGCAATCACCCAAATACCAAACATAAAGCCTGCACCGACCGGCCCGACAATAGCAGAAATCGGAATCCACAGCGTCGACCATCCTAAATAAATCACTCCACAGGCCACCGCTAGAATCACAGCAAGAACGACTTCTTTCATCTTCCAGGTCTTCATTTCACTGCCTCCATTTTCACAGGCCATTCTTCTAGTTTATAAGCCATATCCCAGAACATATATTCCAACTGACAACTGATGAGGAAATGCTCCTTCATTTTTTCCTTTTCTTTCTCTGTTGCTATCTTAGCCCACTCATCGATCCTGGCACAAAATTTTGTCGTAATCGAATCGGTCCGGTTTCCATAAAAATGAATCCAATCATAAAAAGGATGGGAGCGATCTGGATTCACTTCCGTTAATAATCTTTTCCCAATTTCCCAATACGTCCATGGACATGGAAGCAATACCGCTAGAATTTCCCCTAATGTCCCTTCATGTGCAACCGTAAGCATATGACGCGTGTAATGAAGGGCTGAGGGTGCTAACGGATATCCCTGTAATGCCTCGTAGGGTACACCTGCTACTTGACAAAAGTTATTATGTGGATGGATTTCACTGTTTAATATAAATGAAATCTGCTGATTAAACATATCCATTTCTTCACGATTCTCACACTTAGAAACGGCGATTCCATAGATGCGAATAAAGGAATTCAAATATTCA
The DNA here is from genome assembly GCF_042136325.1 of Neobacillus sp. KR4-4. Lineage (NCBI taxonomy): Bacteria > Bacillati > Bacillota > Bacilli > Caryophanales > Bacillaceae > Neobacillus > Neobacillus sp. KR4-4. The sequence goes on along the minus strand of NZ_JBHHJU010000007.1, from coordinate 5,452 downwards.
AAGTCCTGTTTTACATAATGAACCAATTGTTCTTTTTGTAACTCCCCATCAGCGATCCCCCGGACAAACGGATGTTCAAAAATTGCCTCAAAAATCGGATTGGCTTCTCTTCTTAGTTCTGCTGAAAAACTCATATATTTCTCCCCCTTATTTGTTTTATGGGAAGACACTAAATGGAACGGCTAACGGTTCGAACACGAAAAAACCGCTCCAAAAATGGAGCGGCAGAATAATAGTATTTATCCATACACAGACTCCACTTTCCTACGCTAGTATGAACTAGATCAGGTTCAAAGGGTCCAAGATTATTCTTGTCTCAGCCGCCAAACGGCTCCCCTAGTGGTCTTCCTATAAATTTAATATTCACTCTACACCCGCTGGTTAATGTTGTCAATCAGTTAACAGCTAAAGGATAAAAATAGACCAAACGTCCTATAGAACAAGGAGAGGCCTTCTCATTTTCCCCACTATACTTGCTTAACCACAGCCTTATGTTCTAATCGACGAACTAATTTATAGAACCCTAATAAGATGAGGAGGAGAAAAGGATTGATCATGATGGAGTGATACAAACTCCACCAACCATAATGGAAATAACCCCAAGGCTCTGGTAATAAGGTTAAAACCTCATAGATCACAATTCCTACATTCCAAGCTAAAAAAAAGGAGAATTGTTTCCATAATGGACTTTTTAAAGGATAGACATTTAAAAAGATAAGATTCACAGGTGGGACTAAACATACATACACAAGCAAGGACTGCCAATCCACACCCTTCGTGAAGTACCAGTACCCCTGGTATTTCAAACTGATAAATACATCAAACATCAGTTGGAATAAGGTTGTAAATAACCAAATCTGCAGCATCTCACTTCTGGTTAAACGTTTTTTTACTTTGATTGCAATTAGGTTAAATAAGATCACTGCTATAATAATCCCGACCATTTAGTTAACTCCTTAGGCATCAATATATATAAAATTTCCATTTTTAGTAAAAAACATACCTCTCCACCCCTCTAACTTCCAATTATTTACCAATAAATGTCGTAAGTCTCGTAAAACATGTCATAAGCGTCCGGAAATAGGTTATAAGGTTCAAAAAATAGGTAATAAGTCTCTGGAAATAGGTCATAAGTCTCTAAAAATAGGTACTAAGCGCAGGAATAGATGTTATCTTGGTAACTAACCAAAATATTCCCTCTACCCTCTATTACCATTTAAAAAGAATAAGAACTTTTTCTTCCTACCCCCAAAATCTCCACTTTACTATCTAAGTCTTTGAATATGGTCATTTTCTGTCGAAAAATCTGGCCCGCTATCTGCTGGACATTATGTAAAATATAAATCTATTAATATAGAACAACACTACACCTAGAGGAGGAATCTATGTGAATCGAATGTTTAGGTGGCTGGTTAGGTCACTATTTGCTCCTGTCACCGGAAATGCCGGAGCGGTGGCAAGCACACTTGGTTTTTTCTTAGGGTTTTTGCCTTTAGATAATATAAGAATACCGCTATTAGTAGTTCTGTCACTTTTGTTACGTCTGAATATCATCGCCTTATTCCTGGGAACGTTGATACCTATTTTCATTCCAAAAATGAATCATCTACCCATCCTGGATTTAAGTAGATTAGAAGATACGTGGTTCATTTCAACCTTAAAATCGAAAATACAGCTTTCACAATCGATTGCCCCAGCAATCCTAGGCGGCCTGATTGGTCTTGTTTGCTATTTTTTCTTCCATTGGTTTTACAATTTAGGGTTGAAAAAGAGAGAGCGGAATCAAGACCATGTTTTTCTTGATCCTGCCAAAAGACGCTGGTCGATTATCAAACGAATGGGTGCAGGCTTTGCCGCTTTAATGATTTTAGTGTCGACGATTTTTATCGAAAGCCTGAATAACAACCCAGAGTTTCCAGCACTGCAACTTGATAACAGCAGAGCAAAGAGCGGGATTGAACCAATTAATATAAGTTTTAGTGAAGAACAACTCGCCGCTCAGGTTCAAAAAACAACGCCTTCCCTTGCTAGTCATAAAGAAATCGGGGAAGTGAATCAAAAACAAGAAGTTTATGGTTTTTACGTCGATTGGGACAAAAACAGCCGCACTTCTTTTAAAAAGAATATTGATTCGATTACCACATTAGTACCGGGCTGGCTGCAACTTACACATGGCCTAACCCTTGAAACCCGCACAGACAAGTCGATTGTTGATCAGGCCAAAACACATAAGATAAAGATTCTCCCCTTAGTAAATAATTTCACTAATAATAAATGGGATGGCGAAGTACTGCACCGGTTATTTATCACTCCTGGTGCAGAAGATCTTTTTATAAATAAGATGCTGGATTATGTGAGAACAAATGACTTTGACGGAATCAATATCGACTTTGAAGACATTCAGCCCAATGATAGAAATCACTTCACGCGATTTATCAGCAAAGTTAATCATGCCTTCCATCAACATGGTCTCATGGTTACACTAGATGTTCCGCCGGACAACGATAGTTTTAACTACGCTGCTCTATCAGCAAATGTAGATCGGATGATTGTCATGTTATATGACCAGCATCATTCAATGAGTAAACCTGGACCTGTGGCACCAACGGATTGGGTTGAAGAGAATTTAAACCAACTCCAAATTCCATCGGGAAAATTGATTGTGAGTTTGGGCAGCTTCGGGTACGACTGGGAGGAAAACTCCGGTCAGCCCGCCAAAACAGTTGCCTTCGGCGATATCATGGATTTAGGAATAGGCACCAACCTTCAAATCCAGTGGAATAAACAAACAAGCAACCCCTATTTACGCTACAAATTAAAAGGGAAAAATCATACCGTTTGGTTTTTAGATGGGGCTACTTTTTATAATCAGATGAAGTTATCAATGGATCATGGTTCAAAAGGTATCGCGGTTTGGCGTCTTGGTTCTGAAGATCCTTCCATCTGGAATTATCTGAATAAACCAAAGGAAATAAACGATCCAACCAATGCCCTTAAATCCTTGGTCAGCCCTAATCCTGTTCACTTTGCAGGTGAGGGTGAAGTTTTGAAAATTGCTTCTCAAACAGAACAGGGGAACAGAACAATTCGCTTGGATGCACAAGGGATGATTCAAACCGAATCGTATGTTAAATTGCCACAACCAATTGTGGTAGAACGGTATGGAAAACCGAAAAGTAAGGAAATCGTCCTTTCCTTTGATGACGGTCCAGATCCAACCTATACTCCACAAATATTAGACATTTTGAAAAGGAACCATATCAAAGCCACCTTTTTTATCCTTGGTGAGAACGCGATGCAGCATCCACAATTGGTGAAAAAGATGTATGAAGAGGGCCATGAAATTGGCAACCATACCTTTACCCATCCGAATATTGCATCGATCACACCGGAACAAACAAAAAGGGAACTCAATGCTAATCAGCGGTTGTATCAAGAAATTACAGGCCATTCGATGACCCTTTTCCGTCCTCCATATGCAGCCGATGCGGAACCAAACACGAAGAGTGAACTGGAGCCGATCTTGCGGGCACAGGAGATGGGATATACAACGGTCGGTGAATTAATCGATTCGGATGATTGGCAAGGACTTTCTAGTAAGGAGATTCTCCAGCAGGTATTGAGCCAGCTGCAAGATGGAAATGTGATATTGATGCACGATGCCGGCGGTGACCGCTCGAACACGGTAAAAGCCTTGCCGATGATTATTAAAGAGCTCAAACAGCGCGGCTACACCTTTTCCACCATTGGGGATCTGATTGGAAAAAGTGATCGTCAAATTATGCCTGAAGCTAATCCAGACAACCCTTATTTAGTCTATGACAAGGCAGTATTCAAAGTCCTCCAAGGCTGGAACTTAGGATTAAGCTTTCTCTTCTACTCAGCGATCGTGATCGGAATCCTGCGACTAGTTGTCTTCGTTTTCCTTTCAAGAAGGCAGGTCAAAAGGTATAAGGAAACGGAGATTGACCCTGACTTTACCCCGTATGTTAGTGTCGTGATTGCTGCCTATAACGAGGAAAAAGTCATTTGCAAAACCGTCGATTCGATTTTAGCGAGCGATTACCCTGCTTTTGAAATCCTGGTTATCGACGACGGTTCAAAGGATGATACGGCGGCTGTCGTGGAAGAGACTTATGCAGACCATCCACTCGTCCGATTAATTAAAAAGACCAATGGCGGGAAATCCTCCGCTGTCAATCTTGGGTTTAAAGAAGCAAATGGGGAAATCGTCGTGGCACTTGACGCGGATACACTCATCGCTGAAAATGCGATTTCCTTGCTTGTGAACCACTTTAAAAATGAGAATGTCGCAGCTGTGTCAGGGAATGTAAAGGTCGGCAATAAAGGGAACCTCCTGACAAACTGGCAGCATATCGAATATGTGACCGGCTTTAACCTCGAGAGAAGAGCCTTCGCCGCCCTCAATTGCATTACCGTTGTTCCTGGTGCCATCGGTGCCTGGAGAAAGACGGCGGTAGAAGCAGCAGGATATTTTCAAGAAGATACCCTTGCCGAGGATACGGATATCACGCTTACTCTGTTACGCCAGGGAAAAACGATTGAATTCGAAGAAAAGGCCTATGCCTATACAGAAGTGCCGGAAGATCTTAAAAGTCTGGCCAAACAGCGTTACCGTTGGGTGTATGGAACCTTACAATGCTTATGGAAGCATCGCGGGGCTTTATTCAATAAAAAACATCACTCATTAGGTTTTGTCGCGCTTCCAAACATGTGGCTGTTTCAGTATATCTATCAAACCATTTCGCCGATTGCCGATTTATTGTTCATTATCGCTCTTTTTAACCCGCATCCTGAAAAAGCGGCGATTGGATTTATCCTATTTTACTTGCTGGATTTCTGTACTTCTCTCTATGCGTTTCGATTGGAAAAAGAAAGTCCAAAGCCGCTCGCTTCATTGTTTCTACAACGAATCTTGTACAAACAGCTGATGACGTATGTGGTGGTAAAATCCATCTTCTCAGCCATCAAGGGAGTAACCGTTGGTTGGGGCAAACTAAAACGCAAAGGCAATGTAACGCAGGAAACTTCAATTGTGAAGGTTCACGAAAATATGTAAATTCGTTCAGGTCCTTCCCATTTTGGGAAGGACCTTTTTGAATAAAGAGGGCCCGTACTTATCGGTTGGGGATCAGGTTACGTACCCGAGCCGATCAATAGACGGAAGAATTCCGCCTAATTTGAAATTTTAATAAAAAAAAGCTTAAATAGACGGAGAAATTCCGCCTATTTACTAGAAAAACGTGAAAGTGGGGGATTTTTCTTTGCATAACCGGAAAATCTCCGCTTATCCCCCCCGAAACGGATTAAGCCCATATAATTGTGTAAAAAGAAAATGAGTCAAATTAATTCCTCATGGTTACAATGTTAACGGCTAATTAAACAATGTGGAGGAAGTAATTATGACTCAAGTACAGTTTAACCTAAATAT
>NZ_JBHHJU010000069.1:0-1799 GCF_042136325.1 Neobacillus sp. KR4-4 | reverse complement strand
TTAGGATAGTTGTCGTAAGATACTTTAGTGTTATAGTTAAGTAAATAACACGGAGGTTGATCGATATGACAGGGAAAAATAGAGTAAGATATTCGCAGGAACAAAAAGAGGCAATTGTCAAACGCATGATGCCGCCGAATAACGAATCAGTGACGCCAATTGCGAAAGAAGAAGGCATCACAGAAGTGACATTGTACAAGTGGCGTAAGGAAGCTCGCACAGCTGGTGTGGCAACGCCAGGCAATGGTCAAATTAGCGATAAATGGAACAGCCACGATAAGTTTTTAATCGTGATGGAGACATTCGCGATGAATGAGTTGGAGCTTGCCGAGTATTGTCGTAAGAAAGGTCTGTATCGTGAACAGATTGAAGCATGGAAAAGTGTATGTCTCCAGGCAAATGGTCAGGCATTTGATCAAGCAAAGCAGTTGAATGGTGCATTGAAGGAAGAAAAGAAGCGTGCCAAACAATTAGAAAAAGAGTTACAAAAGAAAGAAAAAGCACTCGCGGAAGCTGCGGCGTTATTACTTTTGCGAAAAAAGGCCCAAGCGATTTGGGGGGACGACGAGGAAGAATGATTAGCCCTTCAAATCGCGCATTAGCTGTCGAACTTATTCAAGAAGCCAATCAAAATGGTGCGCGATTAGCGAAGGCATGCGAGGAACTTCATTTCAGTGTTCGAACATTTGAGCGCTGGGTGGCAGAGGGTGTTGTGAAGGTTGATCAGCGTCCGCTCGCTAAAAGACCAGTGCCGAAAAATAAGTTATCTATGGAAGAAAAAGAGGAAATACTGTCGGTTGTCAAACAAGAGGAATACGCAGATTTACCACCGACACAAATTGTACCAAAGCTTGCGGACCAAGGAACTTACATTGCTTCAGAATCCACATTTTATCGTGTGTTACGTGAGGAAAAAATGCAACATCACCGTGGCCGTAGTCAAAAACCCGAACGAAGAATCCCAGAGAGTCATTTGGCAATATCGACTAACCAGGTGTGGACATGGGATATTACTTGGCTTGGTGGACCTGTGAAAGGTTTGTATTATCGACTCTATCTAATTCTTGATTTATTTAGTAGAAAAGTCGTTGGATGGGAAGTTTGGGAAACAGAAGAGGCCAAACACGCCGAAACGCTCGTGAAAAAAGCAGTTATCAGTGAAAAAATTCAAGGGGCACCACTTGTGTTGCATTCAGATAATGGTAGCCCGATGAAAGCTGAGACATTCCTAAGTTTACTAGAGAAATTGGGCATTCAAAGTTCGTTTTCAAGACCGCGTGTAAGTAATGATAATCCTTACTCAGAGGCAATGTTTCGGACACTCAAATATCGACCGGATTTCCCACACAAAGGGTTTCCGTCACTCGATGAAGCAAGGAAATGGGCACAGCAATTTGTCCATTGGTACAACGAGATTCACCTGCATAGTGGGCTTAATTTTGTGACGCCTGTACAATGTCATACGGGAGAACACATTGCCATATTAGCAAAGCGAAAAGACGTATACGAAGCAGCGAAGGTAAAGCATCCGGAGCGTTGGGCACGAGGCACAAGAAATTGGACACCGAATGAACAGGTAGCCCTCAATCCTATGCGAGATGATGGGAAAGCAAAAGCATTGAGGAAACCATAATATTCGCCATTTTCCTGGTGATTTGAATCGAAAGCACGCTTTTCCTTTCGATTCAAATCACCAGGCCAGCAAGCGTAGCGCGGTAGTCTTGAATAAACACGGTGATTGATGACATTTCTCAAAATACTAAAGTAACTAAATGCGACAACTATATTGACAAACACCG